>NZ_JAAGPC010000141.1:0-22610 GCF_017104595.1 Burkholderia sp. Tr-20390
TCGCACACCACCCCCAGCCCTACCCCTCTTCCCCTGCCCGCCCCTCGTCGGCCCCCCCCCGTCGCCGATCACCGGCCCGAGGCGGCGAACCGCTGGCTGCCGCTCGATGCGCAGGCCGGCAAGCCGGCTCCCGGGCCGCCCGCCGTGCCGCCGAGGCCTGCGTGGTTGCTGGCGGAGCCGCTGCCGCTGTTGATGCGCGGGGAGCGGCCGGTATTTCATACGCCGCTGAGGATGATGTCGTCATCGGAGCGGATCGATGCGGGATGGTTCGACGGTCAGCGTGAAAGGCGCGACTACTACGTCGCGCAGGATGAAGCCGGTGCGTGCTACTGGGTCTTTCAGGAACTGCCGAGCGGAAGCAGCGGAATCGAGCCGCGCTGGTTCCTGCACGGCCTGTTCGGGTGAGCGGTGATGGTTGCGGAATTCAGCTGGTTGCCCGATTACGCGGAGTTGTTCTGCCGTTCGAACTTTTCGTTCCTGCATGGCGCGTCGCATGCGGAGGAACTGGTCGAGCGCGCGTTCGAGCTCGGCTATCGCGGGATCGCGATCACCGACGAATGCTCGCTTGCAGGCGCGCCGCGCATGCACGTCGCGGCGAAGGCAAAAGGGCTGCCGCTCGTCATCGGGTCGTATTTCGACGTCACGCCGGATGAAGTCGCACCCGGCCACGATCCGGGCCCCGGCGCGTTCGGGCTCGTGTTGCTGGCGCAGAACCGCGAGGGCTACGGCAACCTGTCCGAGCTGATTTCGTGGCGGAGGATGGCGTCGCCGAAGGGGACCTACAAGCTGACATCGCGGATGCTGTCGGCGCCGCCGGCGGAGTTTGCACACTTGCGCGGCATACCTGACTGCTTCGCGATTCTCGTGCCGACGTATCCGGTGCGTACGGACGTGCTCGATGCGCAGATCGCGTGGTTTCGCGCGACGTTCGGCGAGCGGGCGCGGCTCGGGCTCGTGCAACTGCAGCGCGCGCTGGACGGTGCGCAGCGCGAGGAGATTCGTGCGGCCGGCGAGCGGCGTGGCGTGCGTGTCGTCGCGCTGGGCGACGTGACGATGCACCGACGCTCGTGCAAGGCATTGCAGGACGTGATGACGGCGATCCGCGTCGGCATGCCGGTTTCGGAGTGCGGGTATGCGCTTGCGCCGAATGCGGAACAGCATTTGCGTGGGCGGAACCGGATCGGGAATCTGTTCTCGCCGGAGGAGATTGCGCAGACGTGCGCGATTCTCGATGCGTGTCACTTCGAACTCGACACGCTGCGCTACGAGTATCCCGACGAGATCGTGCCCGAAGGTCATACGCCAACGAGTTATCTGGCACAGGAAACCAGGGCAGGCGCGCGTCGTCGTTATTCCGGAGATGTGCCAGAGCATGTCTGGGAACGAATCGACTATGAATTGACGTTGATCGCAAAGCTCAGCTATGAGCCGTTCTTCCTGACTGTCTATGACATCGTCAAGTACGCACGTAGTCAGAACATCCTGTGTCAAGGGCGAGGTTCGGCGGCTAATTCGGTGGTTTGCTATTGCCTTGGCATTACCGAAGTAAGTCCCGATCAGAGCACGATGCTGTTCGAGCGTTTCATCAGCGAGAAACGGGGTGAGCCGCCTGATATCGACGTATATGGAACCCTGTTTTCTACCGATGAGCGGCACGCTTGCCTGTCAGCCTTTTGTCTCGGTACTTCACCCCCTTAGATGAATCGGTAGATATACGGAATCAATCGGGATAGCGCGAAAGAGCATCGTTTTCCAGGGCGTCGGCGCACACAGTGCGCTCGGATGTCTAAGGGGTGCCCTGTTCGATGGAAATGTTCTGCATCGGTTGTACATCTCATGGCCACATTGCCTCTCTCGTTGCCGGCATATGCCGAACTCTTCTGCTTATCGAACTTCACCTTCTTGGAGGGGGCTTCGCATGCGGAGGAGTTGGTCAAGCGAGCCGCTCAACTGGGTTACTCCGGGATTGCCATCACGGACGAATGTTCTTTGGCGGGGGTTGTACGGGCGCATGTAGCGGCCAAGGATCTAAATTTTCCGTTGGTTATCGGGTCGTACTTCAAGCTGACTCAGGCCGATTCGTCTCCTGCCCTTGACCTGATCTTGCTTGCCCAGAACCGCGAAGGGTATGGCAATCTATCCGAGCTCATCACGCTGGCACGCATGCGCTCACCTAAAGGTGGATATCGCCTTACGCCACAGGACCTCTTGAAACCGGAGAAGGCGTATGCCCATTTGAGAGGCATGCCAGGGTGCCTCGCGATCCTGATTCCCAAGTTCCCCGCGAAACCGGAAGCGCTGGACGCTCAAGTTGAGTGGCTGTTGGAGACATTCCCAGGACGTGCATGGGTTGGCCTATGTCTGCATCAGCGCGCAATGGACAATCCTCATGCTGGTGTTGTCGAGCACATAGCGTATGGCAACGGTGTCCCAGTCGTTGCAGTCGGGCATGTAACCATGCACGTCCGTTCCAGGAAGCCGCTGCAGGACACAATGACGGCGATCCGGATAGGCAAGCCCGTTGCAGAGTGCGGCTATGAGCTTGCACCGAATGCCGAGCAGCATCTGCGGTCGCGGATGCGCTTGGCGCATCTCCATCATCCAAACGCGTTAAACGAGACGGTCGCGATTCTTTCACGTTGCGAGTTCTCGCTCGATGAGTTGCGTTACGAGTATCCCGATGAGCTAGTGCCGGCCGGGCTCACACCAACCGAATATCTGCGACAAGAAACATACATTGGAGCGCATCGTCGCTTCTCGAACGGCATCCCTCTCAACGTGCAGGCGCAGCTCGAACATGAGCTAGCGCTCATCACGGAATTGAGCTACGAGCCATATTTTTTGACGGTGTACGACATCGTCAAATTCGCACGTAGCGAAGGAATTCTCTGTCAGGGGCGCGGGTCAGCAGCCAATTCCGCGGTCTGTTATTGCCTTGGCATAACGGAGGTGGATCCTGCGCGATCGACGATGCTGTTCGAACGGTTCATCAGCCGGGAACGCAATAGTCCACCGGACATAGATGTCGATTTCGAGCATCAAAAGAGAGAAATCGTTATGCAATACATCTATCGAAAGTATGGGCGTGACCGCGCAGCTATCGCTGCCGCGGTATCGACTTACCGTGCACGAGGTGTGCTTCGGGACGTAGGGAAGGCAGTCGGTGTTGATGCGCAGATTGTCGATCGAGTTGCCAAGGCACATCACTGGTTCGACGGTACGGCAGACCTACTCGAGCGATTCTCGGAGTCAGGACTTGATCCATCAGCACCCATCATTCAAACGTGGGCATCGCTTGCTGCGCAGCTGTGTGGTTTTCCTCGACACCTTTCCCAGCACTCCGGTGGCTTTGTCATCAGTCGAGGCAAGTTGTCACGCCTTGTACCGATCGAGAACGCAGCAATGCAGGACCGTAGCGTGATTCAGTGGGATAAGGATGACCTTGAGTCGCTCGGGTTGCTCAAAGTGGATGTGTTGGCGTTGGGAATGCTGAGCGTCATTCGTCGGGCGCTTGATCTCATATCCTTGCACCGTGGTGAACCGTTTGAGATGCAGGATATCCCGTCAGAGGATCCGGAGACGTACGACATGATCTCGAACGCGGATACGGTTGGAGTATTCCAGATCGAGTCGAGAGCGCAACAGTCGATGTTGCCACGATTGAAGCCACGGACGTTCTACGACCTCGTGATTGAGGTGGCGATCGTGCGTCCTGGTCCGATTCAAGGTGGTGCTGTCCATCCGTACTTGAAGCGACGTCAAGGAATAGATCCGGTTAGCTATCCGAGCAAGGATCTGGAAACAGCACTAGCTCGAACGCTCGGCGTGCCGATCTTCCAGGAGCAAGTGATGCAGGTCGCAATTCTCGCGGCCGGTTTTTCTCCCGGGGAGGCCGACGGACTACGGCGCGCGATGGCAGCCTGGAAGCGCAAAGGCGGGCTGGAGCCCTATCACGATCGCCTGGTGAGTGGCATGTTGATACGAGGCTACGAAAGGGAATTTGCCGAAGCGATCTTTGCTCAGATAAAGGGGTTTGCCGACTATGGCTTCCCGGAAAGCCATGCGGCAAGCTTTGCGTTGCTTGTCTATGTCAGCAGTTGGTTGAAATGTCACGAACCAGAGGCGTTCCTTGTATCGTTACTGAATAGCCAGCCGATGGGGTTCTACTCGCCCTCACAGCTCATCCAGGACGCGAAACGTCATGGGGTTACGGTCTTGCCTGCAGACGTCGCGATCAGTAACTGGGAGTCGACTCTGGAATATCCAGAAGTAGGGTGTCGTCCCGTTGTTCGGCTTGGACTCTCTCTTCTGCATGGGATGCGAGCGGAGGCGGCTGATCGCATTGAAATGGCCCGAGCCGTTGGGCCTTTTTCGTCAACGATTGATCTGGCTCGGCGGGCTCAGCTGGATCGACATGATTTGCATGTTCTGGCTCGATCCGATGCACTTGCGTCGCTGGCCGGTGGTCGTCGAAGTGCGCTGTGGGAATCCGTTGTCGCTGCTCCGGACAAGGATCTACTTGCTTCAGCAAATGTGGTTGATGAAACACCAGATCTCGGATGGGCATCCGAAGGGGACGAGATACAGAGTGACTATCAATCTATGGGGCTGACGCTGCGACGACACCCTTTGGCGTTGCTGCGTCCGATGCTACATGAGAAGAAGCTCATGCCGGCCGCTACGTTAAACACCTACCCAAACGGAAGGCTTGCGCGGGGATGTGGGCTGGTCACCGTACGACAGCGGCCCGGAACTGCGAAAGGCGTAATCTTCGTCACGCTTGAGGACGAAACCGGAAACGTGAACGTTATTATCTGGCCGAAGTTGATGGAGATGCAGCGTAAGGAAATCCTTGGTGCTAGGCTGTTAGCGGCGTTGGGCGTTTGGCAAAGTGTTGACGGGGTGCAACATCTGGTTGCCAAACGTCTGGTGGATCTGTCCCATCTTCTAGGCGAGTTGCCGACGGTCAGTCGTAACTTTCACTAGAGAGAAATCAAGGAGGAGGCGCACACGATGTCGACACAAAGCGTCGAGAGCAGATGCATTTACTGTTCGAGCCTCGGGCCATTCAGTGACGAGCATATGATTCCTGCGGGGCTACGTACCTTGCTCTTGGCGAGAACAAGGGCATTTCCCTTGGCCGGGGACGCCGATGGGGGCGTTCGTGCAAAATTTGAGCGGCATGCGGGGCGGATAAGATTTCGCGAGATCACTGATCAGTTGAAGGAGATGATCCCGTTTGGCGGCAAGCACCTGGTGATAGCGCTGGAGACTATGGCCGGGTCCCTTCTAAGGGACACGCTCGTTGTGCTGGATGACTTTGAGCGCCTCAATGAGAAGATAAGAATGGAAGACCTAATGGGGCTTGTGTCGGAGCTCAGAGAGCAAGCCGGCTGCAAGATAATTATGGTCTTCAATGAAGACGTTTTGAGCGACGGCGCGAAGGAGAGTTACGCGCGCTATGCCGAGAAAGTTGTCGATCAAAAGTTGAAGTTCGTCATGTCACCGCAAGATGCGCTTGAGCTAGGTTTGCCGGACGATGTGCCATTGCGGAGCTTCGTGACGCAGCCGATCCAACATCTCGGGATCGCAAATATCAGGGTGATTCAGAAGATCGCAAGTGCGTTGCGGATGGTCTATCCCGTCATTGAGCATTGCTCTTCTGCCGTCCAGCAACAGGCAGCGATCTCGGTAGCTGTATTTGCGTGCGCCTTGTATGAAAGAGCTCGTGAGTTTCCGGAGCCGGAGGTGATACTCAAATACAACATGTTCACCTATCGGCGGAAGCTAGGTGAGGCCGGGCAAGAGACGGACAAAGAAGCCTGGGTCGAAAAACTCGAAGCGTGCGGCTTCACAAGTGCGGACGAGTTCGATGCCGCAATCCTCGATGCGATGAGCTGTGGGTACGTTCAAGGGACGGCGATCAGTGAGCACGCCGCGGGCCTGGACGAGGGAGTCGACCGCGCAAGGCTCGACGGGATCTTCACGGATGCATGGAATCTGTTTCACAACAGACTCGACGTGACCGCGGACGAGCTTGCCGACGCGTTTGTTAGCTCGGTAACTGCTGCTGCACGGGTGATTTCTCCGGTCAATCTGAACAGTACGGTGAAGGTGCTGCGCGAGCTCGGACTCGACGAGAAGGCGAACGAGATCATTGAGATCTACATCGAGCAACGAAAGGACACTCCAAGAGTCTTTGATATCGACCACCATTCACGACTCGGTGACGTCGATGACCCACGGACGCGCGAGCGATTTCTGGAAGTTTTCAACAGTTCTGACGACGCACTGACTTTGCAGGAAGCTGCCGACATCATCGTCGCGAATGAACATTGGGACGACCGGATTGTCCCGGCGTTCATTCGGGCAGACTCGGAGCAACTGGTCGAGCTACTCATGGCCAACCAAGGTGAAAAGTTGCCCAAACTGATCTCTGGAATGCTCAATTTGCAGGTCGGGATGGAGGATCGCGAGCGAGTCCGGGTGAACGTCGTGGGGGCTCTCACGGTAATTGGACAACAGTCCCGGTTGAACAGGCTGAAAGTGAAGCGATGGGGTGTTCATGTCGCTGATGCATGAACGACAACGTCCCGTCCAGAGGCGCACCACCGCAATTGCAGTGCCGACGGTAACTGATGCTCATCAATTACATCGCATGAGGGTCAAAATAGGCTTGCCATGTCATGGGATCGGCTTCTAATCCCGCAGCCTGCGTGAGCATCGCTCGAGCATCGTCAATCGTCGCAAATGCGAGCATGGCAATGAAGGCGTTGAAGTATGTGTTCCAGTCGGTCGATCCTAATGAAATCGCGCGTGCCAGGTGTTCATGTGCTTGTCCGTGCAAATGCAGGTCGCACAATACCGCTCCCAAGCAGGTCAGGACCGCCACATCGTCGGGCCTGCGTTGAAGTGCAGCCTCAAGCCGGGTTTGAGACTTCCGGAGAAGCTCATGATATGTCGCTGGGTTGCCCCAGGCTTGGTTCACGATTGCTTTCGCCGCAGTCAAATCTTCAATGTTCTTGTCGCTCACATCAACCTCGCCCTTATGATGCAGATGATGATGGAGCAAATGTTGCAGCAACAAATGCCTTCCACCCCGACGAAATAGATACCGAGAAACGATACACCTCGTGCTACGCATTTAGGAAGCCTGCGTCACCTACATCAATCGGTTTCCGGCCGCGGAAGACTATTCATGCGGATTGGTCACGGTACGGCAGCGGCCAGGCACGGCGAACGGCGTGCTGTTCATGACGCTCGAGGACGAGACGGGCCAGGTCAACGTGATCCTCTGGCCCGGACTGCTGGAGAAGTTTCGAAAGGAGGCGCTCGGCGCCGCGTTGCTCGCGGTATACGGCGTGTGGCAGGCCGAAGGAAAGGTACGGCACCTGATCGCGAGCAAGCTGGTCGACAGGACCGAGCTACTCGGCGCCCTACCGACGACGTCGCGGGAGTTTTGCTGACGGGAAGCCGTCAACGGACGATACCGTGCGCGGCCGCGACCGTATTGAAATACTGCGTCGCGAAACCGACGACGTCCAATATTGCCTTCCAGCCCCTCCCACCCAAGCTGGTCCCGTATATGTACATCGTCGGTGTCAGGTAGGACCGGCCGTTCGCGTTCACTTCCATGTCGAAGTGCCAGTGACTCGCGTGGATGATTTTGTTGCAATCTTCGCGCAACTCCAAATCGACTACTTCTTCTGGCCGGTCGACATTCCGGAGCAGCGTCCCGCAAGGGTCCGCAGCAAGGTCAAAGATTCGATCGTGCGCATCGTCAACAGCACGGGCTGTGACCGCGAGGCTCAACAGGATCCGCGAGATCTCGTCCTCCTCACATTCCTGCAGCCTGAAAAGCGGATCCCGCAGTTCAGCGTTATGCCCTTGCGCCGCCTCGATTCTGTCCGCGAATTCCTTACTCGCGAGAAAAATCGCCAGTAGCCGATGCAAGTCGATATACGTTTCCTGAATGTTGGGCAGATGTGCTCCCCGGCCCGCCCCCTGCGGTGGAATGTATTCCGCCATCGTGAGCACCCTCCTCTCAGAGTCGATCGGTCTGGATGCGCTGGATCGGAAACGGCATCTCCTCAATGACGCGATTAAGAAAAAGCAGCGTATTTCGGGCGTTTCTGCGTGGGTAGATTGCCAGTACCCGGAACCTAGAGCAGCCGTCGATCGCCGGTGTACTGGTACACGCCTCGAGCGATCTTCATTGTGTCCATCTGGACGCGGTCTCCAGGCACCGGCCGGCTATACCGTTTCGGCTGCGTCGGCCGCCGGGATCGAATCACCGGCTTTGCACCTGCTTCGCTCAAGATCTTGTGAATGGTCGCAAGGGATAGATCGCATTGCTCGTACAGTCTCAGTTCATACTGGATCCGCCGTGCGCCTTTGCGCTCGGTACGCAATCGGAGGATCGTTGCCCGATCAGCCTCGGATACCTTTCTGTTCGGGCTGCCGAGTGGGCGATGGCTTTGAGACTGCGAACCTGCTTCGCTAGATTCCTGATAGCGACGTAGCCATTTGCGAAGTGTCGGTCGAAAGATGCCACACCGTGCGCATACGAGGCCGGCATTACCCGTCTCGTGATACATGCGCACCCAACGTAATCGCGCGGCGATCTCTCGGTCCATCGCTTCATTTTAGTTGAAACGATGTCTATGAATCACACAGTTTAGCTGGCGCTACGACACCTGATTCCGCGCATGCCGATACGGCCGGTAGTGACTAGAGCCCCGCGACTCCCGCAGCCTCAATCAGGAATTGAGAGCATCCTCGACTAATTGGCGCGACGCGAAAAGCTCTGCGTCTGTCCGTATGCCGAGCTTGCGAAACGCCGCCTGCTTTTGAGCACTGATCGTCTTGCGGCTACGCGAGAACTTTGACGCAATGTCCGTGACCGACATGCCGGCGAGAAAGCAGCGCAGGACCTCATGCTCGCGCGGGGTGAGCCCTACCTTTCCGTACGAAGCCAAATCGGTCGAGAGCACGGCGCCCACCGTCTCAGGCTCTATGTCTTTCGAGCGGGTATCGTGCGAGCTGCTCGATTCTATTCGCGCGGCAAGATCGGCGCTGACATATGGTCGTCCACTAGCGACGACTCGTATGGCGTGGGCGAGCTCGCCAAGTCCCTCGCTTTTGCCGAAGAAGCCGAGGGCGCCGGCGCGCATCGTCATCTTCACGGTAGCAGCCGTGTCGCTGCTCGAGGTCATCAGAATGCGGCAGCCGGGAAATCGCGTATTCAGCAACTTGACGAGGTTAAGGCCGTCGATCTCGCCCGGACCGAGCGTGTAATCGAGCAATAGGACATCAGTGCGATTCATTTCGAGCCAGCGAATCAGATCGCGCGATTTCGCGAAACTCGCCACTACTTCGATGCCGGTCTTCTCGGTCAGGAAACTGGCGATCCCGTGCTGGACTACGGCGTGGTCGTCCAGGATCACGACACGGATCGGTTGGTGTTTTGACCTCATTGCTAACCCTTTCTCTATTTCAGAACGGCTGTGACCGGATGCGTCGCCGATCGTCGTGGTGCGCGACGGCCGGCGCCGTTCACTATCGATATCAGTTCAACGATTTTCCGGTTAGATTTTACCCTCGCAGGTTAACTCCCTCCCCATTTCTTTCCTCTGGAAAATCCACGTGGCGTTGCGCTTCTGTTGCCTGTCCTCTATGATGTCAGGTTAAGTTTTTGGTGCCAGTCGCGCGGGCTAGAGCGCCACGGCGCGGCCGATGCGGTGGCAATCCCGCCGACAACGGGAGGAGAGGACACCAGCATGGTAAGGTGGAAGGGTCGCGCCGTCCTGATCGGCATCGTGATCGGGCTGCTCCCAGCGCCCGGGCAGTCTGCCGACGCGCCGCAGTTTACAGCCGAAGAAAAGGCGTGGATCGCTGCGCATCCCGTCGTTCGAACCCGAATCGATGCGAAATGGCGCCCGTTCGAGTTTCGAGAGAACGGCAAGGTCGTTGGCGTGGTGCCATCGTTTCTCGATGCAGTCGCGAAAATCAGCGGGTTGCGCTTCGAGTACGTCGACGATGTCGCGTGGCGCGACTCTCTGGAGGCGTTGCGCTCAGGCCGCATCGACATTATCCCCGACATCCCGTGGCGCAGCGTGTCCGACATACCGGATCCGCGCCCTGCAGGCGCCGTCTCCGGCACTATCGCGCGCGGCGACACCGGCGGTGCTCACAGTGAGATCATCATTACTCGCCCCTATTTCGTTGGGACGGTGAGCGTGGTCGGCCCCGAGCACCTGAGTCTGTTCATCTCCTTTCGCGATCTTGCTGGCCGACGTGTCGCGATCAAGGGCGGCGGGGCACTCGAAGCCGCGATCCGCCATGGCAACATTCCGGTGACGTTGCTCACCTACGAAGACGAACGCGACGCGCTTGCCGCCGTCTCCGACGGCAATGCAGATGTCGCCATTGGTCCTGACTTGTCGATTCTGCCGCTGATCCAGCGGCAATACCGCAACAAACTGTTCGTGACCGGCGGTCTACCGGATACCGCGTATGCGCTCGCGATCGCCACACGCCGTGATATGGCCGTGCTCGCGTCAATTCTTGACAAGTCACTAGTAGCGATTTCCGCGCGCGACGCCGAAACCATTACTCAACAGTGGATCCAATCGGCTGATTACGGAAAGCCGTCGCTGCGCTCGATCCTGTACTACCGTCGCTGGCAGGTGGTGGCCGCTGGCGCAAGCCTGCTGGCCTTGGTGGTGATTACATTCGCCTCGTGGCGCTCACGCGTCGCGGCAGTGCGCAGCGAGCGCGACAAGGCGATGTTCTTCGCGTTCATCAGCCATGAAATTCGCACGCCGATGCAAACGATTCTATCGTCACTGGAACTGCTGCAGCGCTCCCAGCTCCCGCCGAATCAGGCCGACCGCGCGGACGCCGCGATTGCCGCGTCGGAGTCGCTGCTGACGCTGCTCGACGACATCCTGGAATACGCGCGCCTCGAATCGCACAACCTGACGCTCGCGCCCGAGCCGACGCGCGTCGTTCCGTGGATTCAGCGCAGCGCGGACATGGTGCGCTGGCGAGTCGACGAGAAGCGCTTGAGCCTCGCGCTCGAACTCGCGTGCCCGCCCGGGCTGTGCGTACTGATCGACCCGGTGCGTACGCGGCAGATCGTGCTGAATCTGCTCGTCAATGCGATCAAGTTCACGTCGGCCGGCTCGGTGACGTTGCGCGTCGACTATCTCGAAGGCAAGCGCGAGAGCGCCGGCTCGCTCGTACTCGAAGTCCGCGATACTGGCATCGGCATTGCGCCGGAGTACCAGCGCCGCATCTTCGAACACTATCAGCGCGTCGAGCACGCCGGCAATCGGCGCGTCAGCGGCAGCGGGCTGGGGCTGGCGATTTGCCGCAGCCTCGTCGACTTGATGAAAGGCGTCGTCACCGTCAGCAGCAGCTCCGACAAAGGCACGATCTTCACCGTGATCCTGCCGGCAAGGCGCATGGCGCATACGCCGTCGCCCGCGATGGCGGACACGCGCGCAGCGACGGCCGAACCGGTGCCGCCAGAGCCCGCGCAGGAGTCACCCAACTCCGGCTCGCCACCACCTGCAGACGGAGGCCCGTTGATCCTAGTGGTCGACGACCATGAAGCAGTGCAGCACGCGATCCGGCATCAGCTCGACGCGTTCGCATGCCGTTCGGTCGTCGCAGGCACCGGCGCGCAGGCGCTCGCGCAGTTCGCGGGCACGGCGTTCGACATGGTGCTGCTCGACTGCGACCTGCCCGACATCGACGGCTACACCGTGGTGCAGCGCATGCGCGACGACGAGCGGCAGTGGCAACGGACGCGCACGCCGATCATCGCGATCTCGGCCTCCACCGGCGACGCACACCGCGAACGCTGTTTCGACAGCGGCATGGATGGCGTGCTGTGCAAGCCGCTGCGGCTCGACGTGCTGCGCGAGATGATCGCTCTGTGGTGCCCGGTCGGCCCGCCGGGCGCCGCAGGTTCACCGACAGAGCAGCCGCGCACTGCGAAGCCCGACCTGCACGCGATCTACCGGCACAGCGTCGACGCGGATCTGGCGGCGCTCGACGACGCGCTGGCGAAGGGCGACGTCGAGCGTGCGCGCCATGCGTCGCACCGCATCACGGGAGCGGCGGCCATTGCCGGGCATGTGGTAACGAGCAAACTGGCAGCCGAACTGGAGCACCGGCTGCAGTTCGTGGCAGGCGGCATACCGCCTGCCATTCGTGCGCTGGGCGAGGACCTGTTACGCATCCACCGAGCCGACATGGGAGAGCCCGACGCGTGAGCGGCCAAAGGGCGCTAACACCGAGACCTAGGCGGTCCACGCAGATGCAACGCTGCCGACGCGGCGCTGGGTGATCCTATAGCGTCATAGATACATCCGGTGTGCCGCCCTCATCGAGCGGGCACCACGTGCCGATCGCCTGACGGAGCGTTGCAAGCCGCAGCGGCTTGCCGAGCACGCCGTTCATGCCGCTTTCCAAGCAACGCGCCTTGTGCGCATCGCACGACTCCGCCGAAATCGCGATGATCGGCACATGCCCGGTCTTTCGTGCCGCTTCTTCCTGACGGACCATGCGTGCGAGCGCATAGCCGTCGATGTCGGGCAGGTTGCAGTCGAGCAACACCATGTCGATGCGGCCGTGCGCGATGTGCCGCAACGCGTCTTCGCCCGTGCCGGCCACAATGCCGACACAGCCGAGCGCATCGCATTGATCCCGCAACGCGGCGCGCACCGTCTCGTGATCGTCGACGATCAGCACGCGTAGGGTGGCCCGCTGCAACGGCAAAGCTATCGCAGCGCTCGCCGCATCGGTTGAAGCCGGCGCCGGGCGCGGCGTTAGTGGCGGCGTTGCTTCCAGCGCCATCACCGGCAATTGCACGGTGAAGACAGTCTCGACGTGCGGCGTACTGTCGACCGCGATCGAGCCGCGCATCAATCCCACTAGCTCACGGCAGATCGCGAGGCCGAGTCCGCAGCCGCCGATGCCCGGTTGCGGCGCGCGATCAGCCTGCCAGTATGGTTCGAAGACATGGATGAATCGATCGGACGCGATGCCGATTCCGGTGTCGCGCACGTCGAGGCACAACGTGCCGTTGTGCCCGTGGCGTGCCGCCAGATAGCGGACGCGCAGCGTAACGGCCCCGGCCGCCGTGAAATTGATCGCGTTGACGAGCAGGTTCAGCGCGATTTGACGCACGCGAACGGGATCGATCGACACGTGCAACGACGGCGGCCCCGACACGTCGAGCGTCAACGTCAGCCCCTTTCGATCGGCACGCCAGCGCACCATGTCGACGGTTTGACGGGCCCACGCCTCGAGATCGACCGTCTGTGGCGACAGCGTGACCTTGCGCGACTCGAGGCGCGAGTAGTCAAGGATATCGTCGAGCAGCGTCAGCAGCGTTCCGGAAGCCGATACGGCCGCTTCCACCCGGCCCGCCTGCTGCACGGAAAGGTGCGAACGCTGCAGGAATTCGAGTGAGGACAAGACCGTCTGCATCGGTGTGCGGATCTCGTGACTGACGAAAGCCAGGAACATCGCCTTGTCGCGCTTGCTGCGGATGGCCGCCGCACGGGATTTCCACATCAGGTAAGCGAGCACCGCAAATGTCAGCAAGGTCAAGACGATCGCAAGAACCACCGGGGCGCGATAATGCACGATCGAGCGGATCGTTGGCTTGCCGTAGTCGCCCAGCTCTATCGACTCCCGCGTGATCCCGGCCGTCTCGCTGACCGGAATTGCCGCGAGCGACTTGTCGATGATCGATGCAAGGATCGGCAGATCGGCGCGCGTGAGCATTGCGAGCGACACCGGGCGGTCGGCCAGCATGCCGGAGATGTAGAGCTGGCCGGTGAATTTGCGCCGCATGATCGGCAGGATCGTGACGTCGACGCCGAGAGCGGCGTCGGCATCGCCGTTGGCGACGGCGGCAAGTGCGAGCTCTTCGGTGTCGAACGTCCGCACATCGAGCGGCACGCCGGTATGACGGACGAAGTACTCGACCGCACCGTGTCCCTTGATCGCTACGCGCCGGCCCCTCAAGCGGTGCAGCCCGAAGATCATCGCCGAGTCGTTACGGGTGACAACGGTCAGCCGGCCGACCAAGTATGGCGCGCTGACGAGCGCGCCGGGACCGATCCGGTCGGGCACGAGTTCGCGCCAGACGCCCGGGAGCAAATCGACCTTGCCGGCCGCGAGCGCATCGTACGCTTGCCCCCACTCGGTGCCTGGCACTGTCTCGAACACCAGGCCGGTCATCTTTGAGATCGCGCCCAGATAGCTCGCGACGAGCCCTGCGTGCCGGCCGTTGCGCATAAATTCGATCGGGTGCCAATGCGCCTCGACTGCGATATGAACAACCGGATGATCACTGATCCAGCGAAGTTCCTCGTTAGTGAAGATCGGCTTCCGGCACATGGTTGCAGCGCTCACACCAACCGATATCGTGAGTAAAACGAAAATCAATGCGAGACTAAGCACGCCCCAGCTCGGGGAGCGTTCCGCAAATTCTGCTTTCATGGTCGATCCGGCTGAATGGAAGATACAGCACGCCTATTTCGCGCACGCAACTCCGCAGGAAGGCCGGGGTGCCAGCCACATCAGTCAAATTCCGTCATGACGGCCCGCGGGAGTTGATATCAGGGGCGCAGTTGGCCGGATGACGCCGCAGCGTCCATAGCCGGCACAAACGGGTGCCAGACGGCGTCCGCAATGTGATTGCTGACGACCGCGTAAAGGCGATCCGTCAGCTTGTTGTTGTCCTTGCCCGGGTGCTTCCAGACAGATTGGATGGCCGCCTTGGACGCTCACGTCATTTCGCGTACGTAACGAGTGCTGCAAGTGCAACTGAGCCAGCGTTCCGCGCCGTCGCACCGGCTGTCGCAACACAATGCGTGACTAGGATTTTGGCTAATTTATAGACGCAGCAAAATAGGAATAGGACTAAAAATGTTACAAAATTGGCCGCGGGCATCGGATTAGTTGCGGCGTCTTAGAATACGGCGCCCGCCCCTGTTCGCGCATTGGACGCTCGGAGCCGCGGTTGGACGATAGGAGCTGTATGAGTCGAGAGGATCACATATAGTTCTAGGAGGGCCTGGCGGTGCGACTCCGCCGGACTACTCAACTATCTGCGGGCCTACGAGTCGGTCAGCCATGCCCGGCGCTCCATCGGCGATTACATCGAGCTGTACAAACAGAAGCGGCCCCATTCGAGCCTGGCGGATCAGACGCCGGATGAGACATGCTCCGCGACGCTTCCTGCGAACAAATCGGCAGCATGATTGTCGCGGACGTTCCACCTAAAAGCTCAGCAAACTGTCCGAAGGAGTGGGGCCACCTCTAAGCGAGTTGCATAAATTAGGCGGCAATTACCTTGACACGGACTACTGATAGCTCAACGTAAATGTCGCCCGCGCATTCGCGCTGCCCGGCTTAACGGTTGCCCCGGTTTGCACGTAGCGCGCGCTCAGCGGAACCGTCAGACTGACTTGTCCTTGTGCGACCCTTCCCGCGTACCACTGATTAGTGTTGCCGACGGCAGTGGAATCCGGCCCGAAGCCCAGCGGCGAGCCGTTTTTCAGAATCTGGACGCCGATCCCCGACGCGGTCGAGTCATTCGATAACGACAACGTTGTCGACGTATTGCCCGGCGCCGTCGCATCGGTGAGCGTCACGTAGGCGTTGGTCGACGTTCCCGCATTTCCGCCTGAGCAAGTCAGCGCGATGTCGAATGCGTGAGGGGTCGACGTCGTGCCGACGCTTTTGAATGACGACGCGAACACCGCGCCCATCGGCACAGCCACATTTGGTGTTGCGACCTTACAGGTCGGCACTTGGGGCTGGACGACGACAGGCGATGCGAAACGGAAGTCAATGAGGATTTGTCCATCCACTGTACCTACACGGGTTTGCATGAACGAACCGGTCAGCGTGCCGCCAGCCGAGATGTCGCCTGTCTTGATCAGCTGTATTAAATAACGAGCATTGTCCAAAAAAGTGGCGCTCGACCAAGTGGCGCTCCCAATTGGACCGGCCGTATAGGGGATTACGCGGTTCGAGGTGCCAACGTTGGTAATCCTAATGCCAATATTTGGAATTGATGTCGGATAAATGTTATTAATTTGTGACCCGACTCCTGTACGGACATAATACACCGCTGGGTTGCAAGCCACGGATGCCCCGCCGGCAGAGCTCTTTGTATTGGAAAACACAGCGTTGACATAGGCACCATAAATTACGCCACCAATCGCAGTTTTGCCAGGATCAAACGAAGGCGGTTTGAATCCCGAAGCATTCGCTATGTAGTAATCCGATCCATCGCTGGTAAATACTCTACAGACTGACCACGCTGAAGTTGGAAGACCCAGAAAAATACACGTCGCGGCAATCAGCAGTTTCATCGAAAAACTCTTATGTGCTTCCAAATCGTTCTCTCTGTATCAAATAGTAAAAAGCTGCCGATCGTCGTGTTCGCAGCACCCAGGCGGAGTCATCCGACGCTTATTGAGCGGCGTCAAGCGCGGCCACCGAGGTCTTGCACGTACCCTCGAACTGTTGATAGCCCTTCGATCGCTCGCTCTTTTTCCGCACCGGCAGGTCATAGGCAATCTGGCAGATCGAATAGTCGTCGTCGCCCCATTTCACCGTCAACACGCCCTTCTCGTTCAGGCCACGCGCCAGGATTTTGCTCGCCTGACCCACCACGCCAATGTCCTTGCCATTCTTGTCGAGCACCACCGCGCCGAACGGCAACGGCGTCCCGTCACCACGTCGGGCTTGGATCAAGGCGGAGCGGCCGGTGTCTGTCGCGAACTCCAGAAGCGGCACCGCGCCGGCCTGAGGTGCGACCTGCTGGCTGGTTTCCTTCAGCTCCACGTCGGTCGACAACCCTTTCGGATCGAGTTCGATCGTATTGACGCTGTACGGTGTCAGAAAAGGCACGATTGCATAACCACGTCCGTCCACCCTCACACCAGACGCGTTCGTGATGCGTGCACCGTCCGCGCCGGGCGCCTTGACGATCCCGAACGTTTCCGACAACGGTTGCGACAGCGTGATGCCGCCAGGGTGGACGACGATGGCACCGCGCGCACCGAGCGACGCTTGCTGGTTCTCCTCGCCACCGCCCACACTCGCGCTCAGTTCCGCAAACGAGCCGCGGTATGTCGCTGCGGCGCTGCCATTGGTGCTCGAGTTGCCGTGGCCCAACGAACGATTCGCGGTGAGGTTGTACGAGAACTGGTTGTCGACGCCCAGCGAACCGGACAATGCCGACTGGAACTGAGTGTTCCCGCCTGTATCGTGCGTGATGTTCCCTGACAGCATCATGGGTTGAGCCTTGCCAAGCGGGATTGTGACGCTCGCGTAAACCAACGTGCTCATCTGGCCGCCGACGCTGCGCTGCCGGGTAGCCGACAGGTTGTACGAAATATTGCGGAAGCTGTTGCTGTAGCCCGCCGAATAATTGATGTCCGAGCCCGGACGGTTCCAGTAGTTGGCAGCGGACGCGGTGATGCTGAGCTGTCCGCGCCTGTCGCCGAGCTGCTGGCCAAGTGTCAGCGAAGCGCGGTTGCGCTGGCGCCAGACGTTCGAGATCGTGCCGAATTCGCGTGCGGACTCCCGCGCGAGCATCGCGTCGTTCAAACCGAAATAGCCGCTCGTCGAGTAACGGTAAGCGGCAAGCGCGATGTCCGTGCCGGTCGCCTGCATCGACTTCGAGTAGCTGACCCGCATACTCGAACCGTTGAACCGTTTCATGCCCGGTATCGCAGTGGTTGCCTGCGTCAAGTCGGCACCGAATGCACCGATTGCCGTATTGAACGCCGCACCGAGCATTACCGACCCATAACCTTGCGCGATCGTGATGCCGCCGTACCCGGTCACCAAGTTAGTCAGGCCGCGCTGCCAGGTCGCCTGCGCGAACAACGGATTGCTCGAACTGCCCTCGGTGCGCACTGCGCCCGCGACAAAGCTGTAGCGGTTGGTGCCGGGGCGTAGCGACAGCGGCACCGCCGCATACGGGATCGAGAACGAGTGTACGGAGCCGTCCGATTCGGTCACGTCAACATTCAGGTCACCACCGTAGCCGGTTGGATACAGGTCGTTAATCTCGAATGCGCCAGGCGCGACACTGGTTTCGTAGAGCGTGACGCCGTTCTGCTTGATCGTGACTTTCGCGTTGCTGTTCGCGATGCCGCGCACAACTGGCGCATAGCCACGCAACGACTCGGGCAACATCCGGTCGTCGGTCGACAGTCGCACGCCCCGGAACTGGGTCGAATCGAACAATTCGCCGGACGTAAAAGTCTCGCCAACGACAAGCTGCGACGACAGCGCCGGCAGGTCGCGCTGCACATAGGTCGAGATGTCCTGATATTGGCGGCGACCACGCGCGTCCCACGTGTACGAACCGTCATGCCGAAAATGCCAGTTGCCGATGTTGAAGCCGGTGCTCAGGCCTACAAAGCCTTGCGTCTGAGACTGCGCGCCGCGCGACTTGAACGTATAAAGATTGGCGTTGTATCCGAACATCGCGACTGGGACGCCGGCGCTCCACTGATCGGGCGGTACGTAGCCACGCGCAGTTCGTATCATCGACGCTTGAGGAATACTTAGCGTCAACCTCTGCTCGGCGAAATCGAAGGCGGCGCTCGCATCCGGCACAACCTGCTCGATACGCAGGCACGTATGGTCGATAACGATCTGCTTGAGGACGTCGGCGGGTAATTTCGCGAAATCAAAACCGATGCTCCGCAGCAGTTGTTCGTCGAAGCAAGCTTGCGCATCCACCATGCCGGGAGCGGCCTTGAACGGCACGTCGACACGACCTATCCAGTCCTCACCGACGTAGAGGTCGAGGCTGTAGTTGCCCGATGAGACGACATTGCCCCGCCGGAATCGCGAGAGGTCGACTTGCCGCGAGCTGCCGTTACTCAGGAAGCCACTGTCGAACTCGACCTGCGTCACCTTGAGCGAGGTATCGTCGAGCGCGTGTGCGTCACCTTGCCACGCGACCAGGGCCGATGCCACCAACGCGCACATTGGCCTCAAGCGTAAAGCGTCACTGACATCTCCATCAGAGCGCGTGGTCATGGCCATTCCTGAATACTCCTTCCTCAAGATCGAATACCGAAAGCGGCAAAAAATGGGCAAAGCGCATCCACGCCTCGCCAGCGGCGGGGTTTATCCAATTCGAAAGGCGAATGCAGAGGGGGCGCGACCGTCTGCTGCTTGGTCAGGTGCGAGTACGTCGAAAATGGCTGTGTTGCGCAACCCATTTGCGCGATGCGTTACTCGTGATCGGAGACGGGCTGCTGTCCGTCGCGGCTAGCACCCCAATCGTCAATCGTGGAGAAATCGACCTTGGCATCCCCTGCGGGAACAAACGTCAGACCATCGATCGGAAACAATTTCGTACTACCTGGCAGTACGAAGCCCATCCGGGCATCGTATTTCGTGTCGCCCGACGTGAGTGCGACGCTACCGAAATTCACGACATAGGGCGTCGGGTTCGTCGCTTTCAGCGCATATTTTCCCTGCTCGCGCACGACTTCCCACTTCACCTGCTTGTGCGCGGTAGCCGCGCTACCGGGCAACCCATCGGGGCGGAACATGACCTTGATACGTGAGCGGAAGGCCATCTGCACCTTGTTGCGATCATCGTTCGCCGCGGCCTTCGGTGGAATTTCGAGCACGTTCAGCCAGAACAGACTTTCCTTGTCCGCCGGCAGCGGCTCCTTCGAGTAGATCAGGCGCAGTGTCTGGCCTTTTCCGGGTTCCATGCGGAACATCGACGGAGTCAGTATGAATGGCACGTCGATCTTGTCCGGCGATTCGTTTGCGCTGCCCTTGTCGAGCCACGTCTGGATCAGCGCGGGCGTCTTGCCTTCGTTTGTGATCTTTATCGTGACTTCACGCTCATGAGCCGGGAAAATTATGCGCGTTCCCGAGATCACGACACTGGCATGTGCGTGTGCGCTGAGCGCCGCTCCAATCAAGGCGAATGCCTTGAGTGATTTCAGTATGTTCATGTCGCGAGAATTTGATGGGTAACTACGGATTCGACGCGTCCTGTGACGTCAATCGAAAATGAACGAGCAGCTTCAGAAGGAGGCCTTACCGATGAAAGGCCTCCTTCGCGCGTTATTGGTAAGTCAGCGAGTATTGAACCTTCGAGTTCGCAGCACCCGCCGTCACCGCTCCGTTCGCGTAGTACTCGGCAAAATAGTTGAGCGTCGCGCTGCCGTCGCCGCCAATCGCAACCATCTGGGAGCCTTGGTCGCCCTGGAAGCCGACCTTGATCGGCTGTTGCCGGTCGTTCAAAACATTGATCTCCACATTGGAGGCTGCAGGTGCAGCTTCCGTGCCAGCATCCAGCGTAAGGCGCCCCGTTGCCTGATCGACGTTCGCTCCTGCTTCGAAGGCCACGCCCACCTTGGTCGGGTTGCCGTTACCGGTTGTACAGTTCGTCAGCGCGAGCGTGAACGGTGTGCGACCTGCCACCGTGCCGGGAGCGGGCAGCGCGGTGGTAGCGACCTTGGGCAGATTCACTGTCACGTCACCTTGGCCGCCGTTGATTTTGCAGGTCGACGAGACCACGCTACCGTTGATCGTGATCGTGCCATCCGAAGCATAGGCGGCCGACGCCGCAACGATGCTCACGGAAGCCAACATCACGGAGATGAGATTCTTACGCATTGCAGTTTTCATAGTTTTAATTCTTGAATAGACTAGTTAGGTTCACAGAGTTCGTACACTTATCGCCTTGATCGCTTATCGCACCATACGAGACACGATGGATCGCGGGAAACACGCTGCTCCGTATAAATGAAATAAAAGGCCTCACACTTCAGTGTGACCCCCTCATTCCCCTTTCATTGAAAGGCGCGTGTAGCGTCGCATACAGGGTCGTTCGTTACTATGAGAATCGGCCTAATTTTCTACGGATTCGATCAATCACCTGGACATTTAATCTTTTTTGACATTTCACATCTAACCCAACGGTGAGACACAATTCATGAACGGTGCATCACGCCCCGCCGTTCACGTCGAACGGTCACTCACCGGCCGGCGCTGGCATATCGTCTTCAGCACCTCGATGCCAATAGATGTGTTCAGGCGGTACCGTATAGAGCCGGATCAGTTGGTCAAGCGGCACGACGTGTTTTTTACTGTCTATCTATACATCTCTCTTTGCTGCCCAAAACAAACTCGACCTGCAAGTAAGAGGAATGCAATCGGTAGAGTGCAACTGGGTGCCATATCGACGTCGATTTCGAGCATCAGCGCCGGGAAGAGGTGATTCAACACATCTACAAAAAATACGGAAAGAATCGTGCCGCACTCGCGGCTGCCGTATCGACTTACCGTCCGCGCGGCGTGCTGCGCGAAACCGGCAAGGCTCTTGGCGTCGATCCGATGCTGGTCGATCGTGTCGCGAAGGGGCATCGCTGGTTCGACGGTAGCAGCGACCTGCTGCAGCAATTCTCGACGATCGGGCTCGATCCCGAGACGCCGCTCATCCAGTCATGGGCCAAACTTGCCGCGCGGCTCCTCAATTTTCCGCGTCATCTGTCACAGCACTCGGGCGGTTTCGTGATCAGCCGCGGCAAGCTCACGCGGCTCGTACCGGTCGAGAACGCCGCGATGGATGGGCGACGCGTGATCCAGTGGGATAAGGATGATCTCGAATCGCTCAGGCTGATGAAGGTCGACGTGCTCGCGCTCGGCATGCTGTCCGCCCTGCATCGCGCATTCGACATGCGCACTGCGTGGCGCGGGCCACCGCTGCCTGATGGGAAGCCATTCACACTGGAGCATATTCCTCAGGATGACAAAAAGACCTACGACATGATCTGTCGCGCCGATACGGTCGGCGTGTTCCAGATCGAATCGCGCGCGCAGATGTCGATGCTGCCGCGCCTTCGACCGATCAATTACTACGACCTCGTGATTCAGGTGTCCATCGTGCGGCCTGGCCCGATTCAGGGCGGCGCGGTGCATCCGTATCTGAAGCGGCGCAGGATCATGGCGGGCGAAGAGGAGGGCGAGGTGACTTACCCGAGCGACGCGCTCAAGGAAGTGCTCAAGCGTACGCTTGGCGTGCCGATCTTCCAGGAACAGGTGATGCAGATTGCGATCGTCGCGGCCGGTTTCACGCCCGGCGAAGCGGACGATCTGCGCCGCGCAATGGCTGCATGGAAGCGCAAGGGCAATCTCGAGAAGTACCACGACAAGATCGTCCACGGCATGCTCGAACGAGGCTACACACGTGAATTCGCCGAACAGATCTTCGAACAGATCAAAGGCTTTGGTGAATACGGCTTTCCCGAAAGCCACGCAGCCAGCTTCGCGAAACTCGCGTACGCCAGCAGCTGGCTCAAATGCCACGAACCGGCGATCTTCCTCGCCGCGCTGCTGAACAGCCAGCCGATGGGTTTCTACCCGCCGTCGCAGCTCGTGCAGGACGCGAAGCGGCACGGCGTGCAGGTGCGGCCGATCGACGTGACGCAAAGCAACTGGGAAGCATCGCTCGAAGCGCTGCCCGATCAGCCGCCGCCGCACGGCCAGCCGGCCGTGCGGCTCGGCCTGTCGCTCGTGCGGGG
>NZ_JAAGPC010000142.1:0-22031 GCF_017104595.1 Burkholderia sp. Tr-20390
TGGTCGGCCAGCACCGCGCGCGTGCCCGTGCCGCCGCCGTCGATGCCGATCGCAAAAAGTAATGCCGCCATGCCTTCATCCCGCTGATTCGAACAGGCGCCAAGCTTAACCGGATCGGCGCCGCGCGCCCATCTGCCGTTCGGCCGGCTGTTCCGTGAAAAGGGCTTCCGCTATGCTGACGCGATCGAATCGATACGAAAAGCGAGGCAGACGATGTCGCAGCGGTGCAACTGGGTGAAGACGGAAGCGGATGCTCACTATCACGATACCGAGTGGGGCGTGCCGTCGCACGACGATCGCCACCTGTTCGAAATGCTGATCCTGGAAGGCGCGCAGGCCGGGTTGTCGTGGTCGACGATCCTGAACAAGCGCGCGGGCTATCGCGAAGCCTTTGCGGATTTCGACGTCGATGCCGTCGCGCGCTTCACGCCGAAACGCATCGAAAAGCTGCTGGAGAATCCCGGGATCGTGCGCAACCGCGCGAAGGTCGAATCGGCGGTCACCAATGCGCGCGCCGTGCAGCGCATCCGCGAAGAGCACGGTTCGCTCGCCGCGTTCCTGTGGTCGTTCGTCGGCGATACGCCGGTCCAGAACGCGTGGCAGTCGTACCGCGACGCGCCCGCGTCGACCGAACAGTCCGACGCACTCAGCAAGGCGCTGAAGGCGTACGGCTGCAAGTTCGTCGGTTCGACGATCTGCTATGCGCTGATGCAGGCCACCGGCATGGTCAACGATCACGAAGTTGGCTGCCCGTGCCACGCGCAATGCGCGGCGCTCGGCGGCAAGCCGGCCGCACGCCGGCGCAAGGCGGGCTGACGGCACGAGGCGGGCCGACGGCGCGGGCAGCTGCCGACCGACCGCCGGTCCCCGCGGCCCAGCGCCGGTTGCGCCGCCCGCTCACCGCTCACGAAGCGCTGCGCTGCGCGGCGCGCCACCCCTCACCTTGCGGCGCGCGGTGACGCCGGCGCAACCGAGCGCATGCTGCGCGCGGCCCGCACGCGGGCGCTGCGCTTCTTCACCCAGATGCAGATGCCCGTCACGCTCAGCATCGCGATGACGATGCCGAGCACGCTCACCGCCGCACGCCCCGCGACGCCGGCGATCCGCCCCGAGTGCAGCGGAAACTGCGCCTGCATGAACAGGTCACCGGCCGAGCCACGGCCCGGCACCTGGGCGGCGACGGGCCTGCCGGTCACCGCATCCCAATAGAGCCACGCATTGCCGAGCCCGACGTCGCCGTGATCGTTGCCGGGCGTGAAGAACCCGACCGCATAGGCATTCATCGCCGGCGCAAACAGCAGCGCGCCGGGCGGCGCGGCGAAACCCGCGTCGCGCCCGGCCGCGCGCGCGATCTCGACGATCCGCTCGCGCGGCAGCACCGTGCTGCCCGGCGCGGCGGGCGGGAAGTGTTCGGGATTCGTGTACGGCGTCTCGGCCAGCGGCGACACCAGCGATACCAGCGGCCGCACGACGGGCACGGCGAGATTCATCGAGATCGACGTGACCGCGACGACCAGCAGCAGCCCCCACACCCACACGCCGCCCGAGCGGTGCAGGTCGAACACCAGCGGATAGCCGCCGCGGCGCACGCGGAACGCGAACGACTTGCGCCAGCTCTTCGGGTTCGGAAACGCGAGCACGAGCGCGATCAGGCAGTCGATCGCCCACACGATGCCGACGACGCCCATCACCCAGAACCCGAAGTTGATCCCGCCGTACATGGGCAGGAACAGCGAATAGTGCAGCCGGTAGATGAACGGCATCAGGTCGAGCCGCGCGACCGACAGCGCGCCCCATTCGCGGCGGCCCTGCACCGCGCCCGTCGCGGGATCGACGGCGATCTGGCTGAAGCCGAGCGCGTACGGCTGGCCCGTTGCCGGGTCGGTGCGCGGCATCACGCCCGCCTGCAGTGTGTGGCCCGGCTCGATCGCGAGCGGCAGATAGGTCACCTGCACGCGCGGGTCGGCGGCCTCGATGCGCGTCGCGAGCGCGAGCGGATCAAGCGGCGCCGCATCGCTGCGGGCGGTGTAGAAGTCCGGGTTCAGTGCCGCGTCGAGTTCGTGATCCCACGCGATCAGCGCGCCGGTAAGGCCTGCGACGAACAGGAACAGCGCGATCGCGAGGCCGAACCAGCGATGCAGGCGGACGAGAAACGGTCGCAGGAACGCGTTCATCGCGCGCCCTGGGAAGGGAAAGCGGGCCAGCACGAGCGGCCCCGGTTCAACGGGATGCAGGTCATTTGCGGTCAGGCGCCGCGCACGAGCCGGCCGGCCGCCGCTGGCGAGGCCGGATGCCCTTGCACGCGGCATGGAATTGTTGCGCGTTCGACGGGTTTTGATACGATGCGCAACATTTTATCGCAATGCGAATGATTCTTACTTGCATTTTTACTTACCCGTCATGACCGTCAGCCTCGCCCATCCTCCTGCCCGCCCACGTCGTGTGGCCGCCGCCCTTGCCTGCCTTGCTGCGTCGCTCGCGCACGCGGACGATTCGCCCGGCGGCGCCACGGCGTTGCCGGCCATCAACGTCACCGCTGCGCATGACTCGCCGCAGCACCTGACCGACACGCTCTCCACCGGTGCGCTCGGCACGCGCCGCCAGCTCGACACGCCGTTCTCGACGACGATCGTCACGTCGGAGGAGCTCGAGGCACGCCAGCCGTACAAGCTCGGCGACGTGTTCGCGAACGACGCCTCGGTGTCCGACAACAGCGGCGCGTACAGCGCATGGGCCAGCTACATGACCGTGCGCGGCATGCAGCTCGACTGGCAGAACGGCTACAAGATCGACGGGCTGCCGTTCGTCACGTACGGGATCACGATGCCGTACGAACAGCTCGACCGCGTCGAGCTGCTGAAGGGGCTCGGCGGGTTCCTGTACGGCTTCGTGACGCCCGGCGGCGTCGTCAACTACGTGACGAAGCAGCCGGGCGTCGAGCCCGTGCGCAGCGTCGACGTCGGCTACCGGAGCACCAACGTGTGGACCGAGCACGTCGATCTCGGCCAGCGCTTCGGGCAGAACGGCATGTTCGGCGCGCGGCTGAACGCGACGCACGAGGAAGGCAAGACGTACAACGACGGCAACATCCGCCGTGACAGCGTTTCGCTCGCGCTGCAGGCGAACCTGACGCGCGACCTGTCGGTGACGTTCGGCGCGCTGTACCAGGACCGCCGCACGACGGGCCAGACGCCGTCGATCTTCACCGGCAGCTACCCGGGCGGCGCGCTGCCCGCGACGATCAGCGGCGGCACGACGAACCTCGGCGGCAAGGACCAGTACCTGAACACGAACCTGCAGCTCTACACGGCCGGGCTGCAATACCAGCTCGCACCCGACTGGCAGCTCGACGTCGCGTACAGCTACAGCAAGGCGACGCGCCGCCGCAACGAAAGCACGCTGTACCTGCAGGACGCGGCCGGCAACTACACCGACAGCCGCTACGTCGGGATGGAGGATCACCGCTTCAGCCAGTGGCGCGCGATGGTCGAGGGCAAGGTGCGCACGGGCCCGTTCAGCCACCAGATCGTGCTCGGCGCGTCGTGGCAGAAGCAGGCGAACGACTATTCGGCGAACAGCGTGTTCGTGCCGCTCGGCGCCGGCAACCTGTATGCGCCGAACCCATACCGCTACGACAGCCCGCACGGCTTCATCCAGTACCGCACGAGCGAGATCGTGCAGAAATCGCTGTTCGCGAGCGACACCGTGCAGCTCACCGAGCGGTGGTCGGTGCTCGCCGGCGTGCGCTACATGAATTACGAGCAGCGCTCGTTCCAGGCGAGCGGCGCCGAGGATCCCGGCTACCGCCAGAACGGCGTGGTCACGCCGACGTTCGCGGTGATGTTCAAGCTCGCGCCGACCACGACCGCTTACGCGAGCTACGCCGAATCGCTCGAGCCCGGCAGCCGCGTGAACGACGTCTACGCGAACGCCGGCCAGGTGCTCAAGCCGCTGCGCAGCAAGCAATACGAGCTGGGGATCAAGAGCGAGCACGCGCGCTGGAGCGCGACGGCCGCGCTGTTCCGCATCCAGCGCAGCGCCGAATATGCGAACGCCGCGAACGTCTACGTGCAGGACGGCGAATCGATCATCCAGGGGATCGAGTTCGGTGCGCGCGCGAAATTCGGCGCACGCTGGAACGCTGGCGTCGACGCGATGCTGCTCGACGCGTGGTACGCGAACGGGATCGGCAACAACGGCAACCGTGTCGCGGGCGCGCCACGTTTCGTGCTCGCCGGCGACCTCGGCTACGCGGTGCCGGGCGTGCCGGGGCTGACGCTCGGCGTCGACGCGAAATTCACCGGCGCGACGCCGCTGCGCGCGGCCGGCGGCCTCGACGCGCCGGGCTTTCTGGTCGTCAACGCGGGCGCGCGCTACCTGACGCGGGTCGGCCGCCACGACGTGACGCTGCGCGCGTCGATCGACAACGTGCTGAACCGCCGTTACTGGGAATACCAGTACGCGGACTACGTGAAGCCGGGCGACCCGCGCACGGTGAGCCTGAGCGCGAAGATCGACTTCTGAACGGCGGGCCGGCGGCCGCAAACCGCGGCCGCCGGCCGCCAGCCATTGGCCGGAACGGCCGCCCCGCCACAGCATCGGGAGTTTCCCGGCCCCCAAAAGCAAAACGGCGGAGCGGCTTCTTTCGAAGCACGCTCCGCCGTTTCGCGGCGAACCGTAAGACGCTCTTAGTGGAGCTTCTTCGGCAGCATCTGGCTGCGCAGGCGCTTGTGCAGGCGCTTGACGGCTGCTGCCTTCTTGCGCTTGCGGACTGCGGTCGGCTTTTCGTAGGACTGGCGTTCGCGCAGTTCAGCGATCAGGCCATTTTTTTCGATAGCACGGCGAAAGCGGCGAATCGCCACTTCGAACGGCTCGTTTTCTTTCAGAAGAATCGTCGTCATGTCGTTCCTAAATTGCTTAAACGGTCAAAAACGTAGCGGCCAAGCGCCACGCACCGGCCATCCGAGCGTCCCCACAAACAGGCGAAACGAGCGGAAATACGGCCTCGGAGGCCGGAAAAGAGAGGCGGAAAGCACCGCGAGTACGCTTCACAACCGCGTGCAGCGCCGCGTTTGACTGCCAGCAGACATGCCGAAAACGGCAGAGGCTTGACAGAAATCTCAATTCAGCCCGCCATCATAGCAGAGAATCACAGACAAAACTACCCTTTTGCATCTCCCGGTTCGTCGCTCCGCGTGGCGCGGCCGCTCGCCCCGTCGAACGGGGCCGGGTGCCGCGCCTGTCCGCGGCCCGGCCGGCCAAGCCGGGCGGGCCTTTCGGCCGACAACCACCCTTCCGTCCCGAATTTCCCCAAACATCCCTCTAAAGTTTTCGCCGGGTGCCGCCGTCAACCAGGAAAGGCGGGGCAGCGCCAGTCGCGAAAAAGCGCAACGCCGAAATCAGAACCTGTCTGTATCCCAGGCATTTTCCAAAACGAGGAAGCAAATGCTGAACATCAACACCAACATCCTTTCGCTGACGACGCAGACGAATCTGTCGGGCTCGCAAAGCGCACTGTCGCAAGCAATCAACCGCCTGTCGTCGGGCAAGCGCATCAACACCGCTGCTGACGATGCAGCAGGCCTGGCGATCTCGACGTCGCAAACGGCGGCAATCAATGCGCTGACGCAAGGTGTTGCAAACGCGAACAACGGCATCTCGATGATCCAGACCGCCAACGGCGCGCTGCAATCGACGGTCGACAACCTGCAGCGTATCCGTACGCTGGCGCAACAAGCCGGCGACGGCTCGCTGGATTCGAGCGCTCGCGCGAACCTGCAAGCTGAAGTGACGACGCGTCTCGGCGAAATCGACCGTGTCGCATCGCAAACGACGTTCAACAGCCAGACCATCCTGGGCGGCACCGGCAGCGTCACGTTCCAGATCGGCGCAGCAGCGAACCAGGTCGTTACCGTCGACTTCGGCACGGCGAACTGGAACAGCACGGGCATGAGCGTGAACACCCTGAGCGTCGCCACCCAGTCGGGCGCGCAATCGGCGATCACGGCGATCGACGCGGCACTGAAGCAAGTCAACACGTTCCAGGCAACGCTGGGCGCAGCACAGAACACGTTCCAGGCTGCGATCTCGACGACGCAAACCCAGGCAACCAACATGACCGCCGCTCGCTCGCAGATCACCGACGCGGACTTCGCGACGGAAACGGCGAACCTGAGCAAGGCGCAAGTGCTGCAACAAGCTGGCATCTCGGTTCTGGCGCAAGCGAACTCGCTGCCGCAGCAAGTCCTGAAGCTCCTCGGCTAATCGAGCAGCACCCGCGGCGGGCCACGCGCCCGCCCGCCTCCGGGCCCGGCGGCGTCGCCATGCGATGCATCGCGACGCCGCCGACACCGCCCGGATCAGAATTCTCCAGGGAGGCACGCCTCCCTCTTTGCATTGAACCGCGGCGCCCCGCCGCATCGCGCACGTTGGTTGCGCGGACGACCGGAGCAACGGCATGGCCACCACGACCCCCGTCAGCAGCACGGACATCACCACCCTCCTGTCCCAGGCCGGACAGTCGATCATCAGCGGCGCGACCAATTCGTCGCTCGACGTCAATACGCTCGTCACGACACTGGTGAACGCGAAGACGGCCGGGCAATTGCAGACCCTGCAGACCCGCCAGACGAACGACAATACGCAGCTGTCCGCGATCGGCCAACTGAAGGGTGCGCTGTCCGCGCTGCAGACCGCGCTCACCGGCCTCTCGAACGGCACCACGCTCGGCAGCCTGGCCGCGACGGCGAGCGGCACGGGCATCGCGACGACGATCAAGAGCGGCAGCGGCGCGGTGGCCGGTTCGTATTCGGTCAATGTCACGCAGCTCGCGACCGCCAACAAGCTGTCGTCGGCCGGCGTGACGTCGGCGGACACGATCTCGGCCGGCTCGCTGAGCATCACGTTCGGCAGCAACCCCGCGTTCAACGTCAACGTGGCGGCCGGCGCGTCGCTGTCCGACATCGCGTCGTCGATCAACTCCGCGTCCGGCAATGCCGGCGTCACCGCATCGGTCATCACCGGTTCGGACGGCCAGCATCTCGTGATGCAGTCGAACGCCACCGGCGCGGCCAACACGATCTCGATCACGGGCACGGGCGTCAACTCGAAACTGACGTCGGGGTACACGACGGTCACGCCGGCGGCCGACGCGAAGCTGACGATCGACGGCACGCCGGTGTCGAGCGCGTCGAACAACGTGTCGGGCGCGCTGACGGGCGTCACGCTGGCGCTGTCGCAGGCCGCTGTCGGCACGACGCAAACCGTCACGCTGTCGCAGGACACGGCCGCGGCGACGACCGCGATCACCAATTTCGCGACCGCGTATACCAACTTCGTGAATACCGCGAAATCGCTGACGAGCTACGACCCGACGGCGAAGACCGCCGGCCCGCTGCTCGGCGACGCGATGATGAACACGATCAGGAGCACGCTCGCGACGACGCTCAGCAGCGGCGTCACGACGGGCGGCACGACCTATGCGCTCGGCAGCATCGGCATCAACGTGGACTCGACCGGCGCGATGTCGGTCGACACCGCCGCGCTGACCACCGCGCTCAAGTCGAACAGTTCCGCGGTGACGGCGATCTTCAACCAGACGAACGGCATCGCCCAGGCGCTCAATGCGAACATCAACTCGTACACGCAGACGTCCGGCCTGATCGACCAGCGCACCACCGCGATCAATGCCGACCTGACGAGCGTGCAGAATCAGGCCACGCAACTGCAGACCTACTCGAACCAGCTGACCACGCAATACACCGCGCAGTTCACCGCGCTGAACACGCTGATGGCGCAGATGGCGAACAACACCCGCTACCTGACCCAGCTGTTCGGCGGCCAGAACAGCGCCGGCGCGATGGCCACCAACAAGTAAGCCTTCGCCACACCGCCCCTTCGGAGCCGAACCATGACGAACGACACCCTGTCCCGCGCCTTCGACCTGACCCGTGCCATGCAGTCGGCGGCCGACGCACGCGACTGGGTGCGCGTCGCGGCCCTCGTCGACGAACGCTCGCCGCTGCTGATGAACCTGTCCGGCGAGCAGACCCCGGACGTGCTGGACCAGGTGCGGCAGATCATGGCGATCGACGCGTCGATCACGGAGCATGCGCAGACGGACCGTGACCGCCTGGCTGCGGAATTTGCGCAGTCCCAGGAGCGGATCAAGGCCGCGAGCCAGTACCAGAAGGCCGGCATGCTGTGACCGGCCGGGCGTCTCGCCCGCCGCGCAGGTCGAATTAAAAGACGCCGCCAGTCGAGCGGACCGTTGTCGCCGTACCGTCGAGCCGCTTCAATGCGGCTTTTTTTTCGCCGGCGGGCGGGTGAGCGAGCCGGATCGCGCCGGCGACGACCGCATCGCCCGCCGCGCCGATCATCTCGGGCGGCCGGCCCGACGATGCGCGAGCGCGGCTACCAGCCATGGCGCGATCCCGCTCGTCACGCGTCCGGGGTCGCCATCTCTTCGGACGCGTAGCAGGCCCACATGCCGTGCAGCGCGTCCTCCAGGTTGCGCGCGAAGCGCGACGCGTCGCACAGCGGCGACGCGAGCAATTGCGCGCGCAGCGTTGCCCGCAACGTCGCCAGCCGGTCGCGATCGCGTGCGAACGCGACGGCCTTCGTCAGGTACGCCTCCTCGTCCGTCGCGATCCACTCGCCCATGCCCGCCGCGTGCAGCACGCTTTCGCAAATGTGCGTGACGAACCGGCCGCCCTTCATCCCGAGCACCGGCACGCCCATCCACAGCGCTTCGGCCGTGGTCGTGCCGCCCGGGTACGGGAACGGGCTCAGCGCGATGTCGATGCGGTTATACGCGGCGAAGTACTCCGCACGCGGTGAACCGCCTTCGAGAATCAGCCGATCCGTGCCGATGCCGTGCCGCGCGAAGCGGTCGAGCGTCGCCTGGTTCACGTCGTCGGCGCCGAGCTCATGGGCCTTCAGCAGCAGGCGCGCGTCCGGCAGCGCGTGCAGGATGCGCGACCACAGCGCGACGACCTCGTCGCTGATCTTGACCAGCTTGCCGAAGCAGCCGAACGTGACGCCGCCATGAGCCGCCATCGGCAGCGGGCCGACCGCGACATCGTACGGCGGCGGCGTGAAGCACAGGTAGCTGTCCGGCAGCCGCCACGGCCGTTCGGTGAAGTGATGCGCCTCGTCGGCCGGTAGCGTATGCGCATCGCCGATGAAATAGTCGATCGCGCGGCAACCGGTCGTCGCAAAGAAACCGAGCCAGCTCGCCTGCACCGGCGCGGGCTTGTGCCCGAAGATCGGCAGGCCGCTCCAGTCGGTATGGCCTGCCATGTCGATCAGGATGTCGATGCCGTCGTCGCGAATCCGTTTCGCGGCCTCCTCGCGGCCCAGGCTGACCACCTTCTTCCAGCTCGCGAAGTTCGGCTTGAGCCGCGCGGTCACGTCGTCCTCGCCGATGAACGTCACATACGCATGTGGCTCGATGCGCGACCGGTCGATCCGCGCCAGCACGCTTTCCAGAAAAATGCCGACCGGATGCTGGCGCAGGTCGCCCGACACGAAGCCGACGCGCAGCGGCCGTCCGTGCGCCTGCGCGACGCGCTGCGCGCGGTCGTGCTCGAACGGAAGCGCATCGCGCTCGAGATGTTCGCCGTAGCGGCGCGCTTCAGCGACCCACTCCTGCGGCTCGAACGCGGGCGAACTCGACATGTTGAACAGCATCCGCGAGTACGCGCGATGCAGGTCGTAGCGGATTGCCGTGCGGAATGCGTCCAGCGCGCCGGCGAGATCGCCTTTCGCCCACAGGATGTCGCCGAGCGTCATCTGGAGCTTCAGCGGATCGATGCCGAGTGCCCGCGCGATCTCCGTGTGCTTCATCGCCTCGTCGAGCTTCTCGAGCCGCAACAGCGCGGCGGCGAGGTTCTGATGGGCGTCGGCATCGTCGGGGTTCAGGTCGATCGCGTGCCGGTAGCTCAGTTCCGCCGCCGCCAGCCGGTTGAGGTTGTGATACGCGTAGCCGAGGAAATTGTATGCATCGGCCAGTTCGGGATCGAGCTCGATCGCGTGCCGGCACGCCTGCACAGCCTGCCCGTATTCGCCCTGCTGGTTGCGCAGGTCGCCGAGCCAGGCCCACGCCCGCGCATGCGCGGGATCGATCGCGATCGCCCGCTCGAGCAGTTCGACCGCCTTGCCGAACTCGCTCATGCGCTGCAGCAGCCTGGCCAGTACGCAGTGCGCGTCCGCGTCGCCCGGATCGAGCCCCTCGCGCGCATGGTCGACCGCACCCCGCAGGTCACCGGCCGCGCGCAGCGTCGCGCTCAGCCCCTGGTGCGCGACGCGGAAGCCCGGTTGCAGCGCGATGGCGCGACGATAGGCCTCCGCGGCATCGTCGAATTTCTCCTGCGCATGCAGCGCGTTGCCGAGATTGCAGTACGCATCCGCGTATTGCGGCTGGTGTGCGACCGCCTTGGCGTAGCTCGCCGCCGCCGCCTCGTGCTCGCCCAGGTCCTGCAGCGCGTTGCCGAGATTGTTGTACGCCTGCGCGTAACCGGGACGCAGCTCGATCGCGCGCGCGCAGCTCTGCATCGCAGCCGTCGGCTCGCGCGCGTCGCGCAACGCGTTGCCGAGGTTGTTGTGCGCTTCCGGATAGTCCGGCCGCAACCCCACCGCGCGCCGGTAGTGCGCGATCGCGTCGTCGAGCCGGCCGCTTTCGCGCAGCATGTTGCCCAGGTTGTTGAAGTACGACGCGTCCGGGCGCGCGACGAGCGATTGCTCCATCAGCGCGATGCCCGCGTCGTACTGCTTCAGCTGGCACGCCAGCAGCCCGAGGAAATGCAGCGCATCCGGCTGGCCCGGCTGCGCGGTGAGGATCGCGTCGTACAGCGTCTTCGCTTCGGCGAGACGCCCTGCCTGGTGATGCGCCAGCGCGGACTGCAGCGTGTCGTGGATATCGTTCATGCTTCGTGTTCCGAGTTCGTATAGCGTTGCCACATGCCGATGAACGCCGCTTCGAGATGCGCCGCGAACCGGCGCGCGTCGCACAGCGGCGACGCGAGCAGCTGCGCGCGCAGCCCGGCGCGCAGCGTCGCGAGCCGCTCGCGGTCGCGCACCGCCGCGATCGCCTTCGCGACGTAGGCGTCCTCGCCGTCAGCGACCCATTCGCCCATGCCCGCCGCGTGCAGCACGCTTTCGCAGATGTGCGTGACAAAGCGCCCGCCCTTCATGCCGAGCACCGGCACACCCATCCACAGCGCTTCCGCGGTGGTCGTGCCGCCCGGGTACGGGAACGGGCTCAGCGCGACGTCGATGCGGTGATAGGCGCCGAAGTATTCCGCGCGCGGCGAACCGCCCTCGAGGATCAGCCGGCTCGCGTCGATGCCATGCCGCGCGAAGCGCGCGGCGGTCGCGTCGCGCACGCCCTCGCGGCCAAGCTCGTGCGCCTTGAGCAGCAGCCGCGCGTCCGGCAGCGTGTGCAGGATGCGCGACCATGCGCGCACGACGTCGTCGCCGATCTTCACGAGCTGGCCGAAGCAACCGAACGTCGGATGGCCGCGCGCCGCCATCGGCAGCGGGCCGACCTCGACGTCGCAGGCCGGCGGCGTGAAGCACAGGAAGCTGTCCGGCAGCCGCCACGGCTGCTCGACGAAGTGATGCGCTTCGGCGTCCGGCAGCGTGTAGCGGTCGCCGATGAAGTAGTCGATCGCGTCGCAGCCGGTCGACGCGAAAAAGCCCAGCCAGCTCGCCTGCACCGGCGCGGGTTTCCAGCCGAACACGGCCAGCCCGCTCGACTGCGTATGGCCCGCGAGGTCGACGAGGACGTCGATTTCGTCGTCGTGAATCATCCGCGCGGCCGCCTCCGGACCCAGCGCGGCGATCGAGCGCCAGCCGCTCGCGTGCGGCTTCAGTTTCGCGGTGATCGCGTCCTCCTCGTCCGTGGTCACGTACACGCGCAGGTCGATGCGCGTGCGCTCGAGGTGCGCGAGCACGCTTTCCAGGAAGATGCCGACCGGATGCAGGCGCAGGTCGCCGGACACGAAGCCGACGCGCAGCGGCCGCCCCTGCGCGCGCGCGGCCCGCTCGCGCGGATCGTGCGCATGGCGCGTCGAACGCGCGGCCAGGTGCCGGCCGTAGCGCCGCGCGTCGGCCAGGTAGTCGGCGGGGGTCACGCAAGCGGATGCCGCCGCGCTGAACAGCAGCCGGTTCAGCACGGTCGCCGCGACGTCGTCGGCGTCGTCGCGCACCAGCGCAAGCGCATCGCGATATGCGTGGACCGCGGCATCGACGTTGCCCTGCGCGCGCAGGATGTCGCCGAGATTGACGTGCATCAACACGGCCGGCGAGCCGGCCTGCAACGCCTGCCGGCAATACACGAGCGCCTCGTCGAGCCGCTGCAGCTTCAGCAGCACGACGGACAGGTTGTGGCACGCGCCGGCGTCCGCCGGATTCAGCGAGACGGCCGTGCGATGGCTGGCCTGCGCCGCGTCGAGCCGGTCCAGTCCGTGATACGCGTTGCCCGCGTGGTTGTGCGCTTCGGCGAGGGTCGGCGCGAGCCGGATCGCGTCCTGCGCATGCGCGAGCGCTTCCGCGCAGCGCAGCTGCTTGTGACGCACGGCGCTCAGGTTCGCATGGGCCATCGCCATCGACGGGTCCAGCTCGATCGCGCGGCCGTAATGCGTGGCGGCGCCGTCGAGGTCGCCCAGATCCTGCAGCGCGTTGCCGAGATTGTTGTAGGCCTCCGCGTAACCGGGCCGCAGCTCGAGCGCGCGCGCGCAGCTCGCCATCGCAGCCGCCGGCTCGCGCGCGTCGCGCAATGCGTTGCCGAGATTGTTGTGCGCCTCCGGATAGTCCGGCCGCAGCGCCACCGCGCGCCGATAGTGCGCGATCGCGTCGTCGAGCCGGCCGTTTTCGCGCAGCATGTTGCCCAGGTTGTTGAAGTACGACGCGTCCGGCCGCGCGACGAGCGATTGCTCCATCAGCGCGAGCCCCGCGTCGTACTGCTTCAGCTGGCACGCCAGCAACCCGAGGAAATGCAGCGCATCCGGCTGGCCCGGCTGCACGGTGAGGATCGCGTCGTACAGCGTCTTCGCTTCCGCGAGACGCCCCGCCTGGTGATGCGCGAGCGCCGTCTGCAATGCCTGTCCTGTTCCGTCCATCTCGTCTGCTCTGCTCAATAGCGATGCGGTTCGCGTCCGAAGTCGATCAGCCTGCGGCCGTGCCCGATCATCACGGCCGACGCCGCCATCCCGTCGCGTGCCATCCCGACGACGGTGTCGCGCACGCGCCACCGGCCGGAATGACGATCACACCGGCCGGCGCGGCGTTCAGTGCGCGGGGCACCATGTTGCGCTTGCCGCCGGCGTGGAAATGCCCGCGCACGTCACGTCGTGAGCGGCCTCACACGGTTGCGCCCGCCGCAGCTTCGACGTGCTGCGCCCACATGCCGTGCAGGGCGTCCTCGAAGTGGCGCGCGAAGCGGGGCGCGTCGCACAGCGGCGACGCGAGCACCTGCGCGCGCAGCGTCGTGCGCAGCGCCGCCAGCTCGGCAGGCCGGCTGACCTGCGCGACGGCCTTCGCGACATACGCGTCGTCGTCGTCCGCGATCCACTCGGGCAGCCGCGCCGAATGCAGCAGGCTCTCGGCGATGTGCGACAGGAAGCGCTCGCCGCGCCGGCACAGAACGGGCACGCCCATCCACAGCGCTTCGGCGGTCGTCGTGCCGCCCGGATACGGGAACGGGCTCAGCATCAGGTCGACGCGCCGGTACGTGGCCAGGTATTCGGCGCGCGGCGAGCGGCCTTCGAGGATCAGGCGGCGCGCGTCGATGCCGTGCGCCGCGAAGCGCGCGGCAAGCGCCTGCTGCTCGCGCGGATCGTCGAGATGCTCCGCCTTCACGAACAGCTTCGCGCCCGCGACCGATTGCAGCACGCGCGACCAGACCGCGACGACGTGCTCGGTGATCTTCGCGAGCTTGCCGAAATAGCCGAAGGTCGGATGGCCGTTCGCGAGCATCGGCAGCGCGCCGACGTCGACAGGCTCGGCCGGCGGCGTGAAGCACAGATAGCTGTCCGGCAGATGCCACGGCCGCTCGGTGAAATGCGCGGCCTCGGCGGGCGGCAGCACGTGATGGTCGCCGATCACGTAGTCGATCGCGCGCACGCCGGTGCTCGCGAAATAACCGGGCCAGCTCGCCTGCAGCGGCGCCGGCTTCCACGCGAACAGCGGCAGGCGGTTGTAGACCGTGTGACCCGCCGCGTCGAGCAGCACGTCGATGCGGTCCGCGCGAACACGCGCGGCCGCCGCTGCGTCGCTCAGGCCGGCAATGGAGGTCCACGTCGCGAAGGCCGGCTTGAGGCGGGCGGTCACGTCGTCCTCGACGTCGCGCGTCGGGTACGCATGCATCTCGATCCGGTTCGGGTCGAGATGCTTCAGCATGCTCTCGATGAAATAGCCGACCGGATGCGCCTTCAGGTCGCCCGACACGATGCCGACCTTGAGCGGCCGCCCGGCGCGGGCGGTCAGGTCGACGAGCCAGTCCGTCCACGGCGTCGCGCACCGCGTGACGACTGCGTCGTAGCGCGCGGCCTCGGCGAGATAGGCGTCGTGATCGAACGCTTCGCTGCAGTGGCTCGCGAACAGCAGGTTGCTGCGCGGCTCCGGCAGTTCGGGGCGCAGCGCGACCGCGTGCCGGTAAGCCTCGAGTGCGGCCGGAATCTCGTTCAGGTCGAACAGCGCATTCGCAAGGTTGTTGTAGGCCTGGCCGTTGTCCGGCTTCAGCGCGATGGCCTGGCAGAACGCATCGACGGCCGCGCGGGCGTCGCCGGCGAGCCGCAGCGCGTTGCCGAGGTTGTTGTACGCATCGACGTAGTCGGGTCGCAGCTCGATGGCAAGACGAAAGCACTCGGCGGCGGCGGCGTGACGGTTGTCCGCCTGCATCACGTTGCCGAGGTTGTAGTAGTACATCGCGTCCGGCCTGATCTCGATCGCCGCCATGATCAGGTCGGATGCCTCCCGATAGCGCCCGTGCTGATGACCGATCAGGCCGAGGAGGTGAAGCGCGTCCGCGTGCCGGGGATCGGTGTCGAGGATCTGCCGGTACAGCGTCTCGGCCTCTTCCAGCCGGTCGGCCTGATGGTGCGCCAGCGCCTGTTCGATCGTGGCGGCGGCGGGGGAGGTGGGCATCATGAGCTAAGTCGTCCTGGTAGCCAATACGGGATTCGAATCGCGGCCGGCACCCCTGCGCCGGCGCACGCCTTCGCCCGCGGACGCACGCACCGACGGTCTCCGACGTGTCCGAATTCTCCTCGCGCACGCCGCGTTCCAATCTGGCGAGCAGGTGCTGGAATTGGTCGCTATTCCCGCGACTGCAAGCCGCACCCGCGGGCGCGCCGAATGCGCGCCGGACACCCGCGCATCCATCGAAATGCGGGGTGAAACCACCCGCTAATCCGACATTCGATCCTGGCGGCGCTCGCTAGACTTGATCGTAGAAAGATGTCCGACCTGCGACGTTCGGACGGTTGCGCATTCCGATGCCACCGCGCCGACACGTGCTCGTCCGGCCACACCCTTTGTGCCTGGAGCCCTGTGTATGCACGAATCAGCGATCATCACCAACGCAGATGGCGATCAGCTCGCGGCGCGCCGCGAACTGTTCGACCTGATGCAGACCTACCCCGCGACGCGCGAGGAACTGGAACGGTCGCTCGGCCTGTTCGTGCGCGGCTCGCTCCTCGCACGCATTCTCGCGACCTTCGAGATTTATCAAAAAATCGTGCCGCTGCCGGGCGCGATCCTCGATCTCGGCACGTGGCGCGGGCAGACCGCCGTGCTGTGCGAGAACTTCCGCGCGATTCTCGAGCCGCTGAACTTCCAGCGCCGCATCCACGCATTCGATACGTTCACGGGCTACACGGGCTTCGCCGAGCACGACACGCGCGATCGCAAGCTGTTCTCCGACGGCACGTACTCGCTGTCCGGCGAGTACGCCGACCTGCTGCGCAAGCTGCTGAACCTGCACGAGCGCAGCAACGCGATGGGGCACGTGCATGACAAGCACCACGTGTGGGAAGGCGACTGCCGCGACACGCTGGCGGCATTCGGCGAAGCGCATCCCGGCGAGATGGTCGCGCTCGCGTGGTTCGACCTGAACGTGATCGAGCCGACCCGGCACGCGTTCGAAGCGGTGATGGAGCGGCTGGTGCCCGGCGGCATCGTCGCGTTCTGGCAGCTCACCCGCGGCGGCCAGTTGCCCGCGGAAGGCGTCCATTACCTGCGCGACCTGCTCGGCAACCGTCCGCACCAGATCCACAAGGCGGCGGCCTATCCGTCGCTGTGCTACCTGTCATTCCCCGAGGGTGGAGGCACACGCAAATGAAAATCGCGATCCTCGGCAACGGCATTCTCGGCCTGATGACGGCCCGTGCATGGCAGCGGGCGGACCCGGGCGTCGAACTCGTGGTCGTCGGCCACGCGCATCGGCCCGGCTCGGCCACGCGCGCCGCGGCGGCGATGCTCAATTCGTTCACCGAGCTGGAAGGCGATTCGCTCGGCACGCCGATCGACCGCTTCAAGTTCGAGCTGAGCCGCGGCGCGACGGCGGCCTGGCCCGCCGTATTCGCTGAAATCTGCACGCCGGCGCGCGCGATCGCGCACGGCTTCGGCACCTTCGTGCTGAACAACGCGGCGACCGACGCGCTCGACGACGAGAACTTCGCGGCCATGCAGCGGTTCTGCCGCGAATTCGAGGAGCCGTGCGAGGCGGTCGATCCGTCAGGGATCCCGAACTATCATCCGGACCCGCGCTATCGCGCGCTGAAGGCGGTCTTCCTGAAACGCGAAGGCTGGGTCAATCCGAAACAGTTTCTCGACGCGCTGACCGAGTCGGTCGCGCAAGCCGGCAACGTGCGCTTCATCGACGCCGAGGTCGAACGGCTCGACACCGCCGCCGGACGCGTCACCGGAGCGCGCCTGTCCGATGGCAGCGTGCTCGGCGCGGACCGCTTCATCCTCTGCAACGGCGCCAACATGACGCGCGTGCTGCAGGCGAGCCTGCCCGAGCTGCCGGTGCAGCGGATGTTCTACGGCATCGGCATGTCGATCGAACTGCAGAGCACGGAGAACGTGCACACGCACTGCGTGCGCACCACCAACCGCGGCCTCGCGTGCGGCGTGTATTCGGCACCGCACGGGCCTGACCGGACCCTCGTCGGCGCCAGCAACTACATCAGCCCGGTGCCGCACGAGCACGGCCACGCCGGCAGCGCGTACACGCTGCTGAAGTCGGCGATGGACCAGATCAACACCCGCTTCTCGCGCGCGAGCCTGGTCAACGTCAACGTCGGCTGGCGGCCGACGACGTCCGACCTGTATCCGCTGTTCGGCGAAACCAGCGTGCGCGACCTGTGGATTCTCGGCGGCACCAAGCGCGACGGCTTCCACCTGTCGCCGGTGCTGAGCCGTGATCTCGTCGCGGCGATGCGCGGCGAGCCGATCGATCCGCGCTACGCGGAACTCGCGCCCGAACGCAAGCTGATCCGCAACATGACGCGCGAGGCCGCGATCGCGAAGACGGTACGCCATCAGATCAATGCCGCGTACCAGCACGACTTCGTGCCGGCGCGCAACCGCATGGTCGAACAGCTCCAGAACGCGATCCGCGCGGACCTGGAGGCGCTGCACGACAAGCTGGGCGCAACGGACTGGGGCATTCCGCCCGAGCTCGTCGACATGTACCGGTACGGCCACATTCCGGCATGAGCGGTGCGACCATGAACCGCGACGCGAAGCGGGTGGCGATCGTCCAGTCCAACTACATTCCGTGGAAGGGCTACTTCGACCTGATCGCCGCCAGCGACGAGTTCATCCTCTACGACGACGCGCAGTACACGCGCCGCGACTGGCGCAACCGCAACCAGATCAAGACGCCGCAGGGCGTGCAATGGCTGAGCGTGCCAGTGAAGGTGAAGGGCAAGTATCACCAGTCGATCCGCGAAACCGAGATCGACGGCGCCGACTGGGCGCCGCTGCACTGGAAGGCCCTGCAGCAGAACTACGCACGCGCGCCGCACTTCGCGCGCTATGCGGACGAGCTCGAAGCGCTCTACACCGGCGGAACCTACGGGATGCTGAGCGAGCTGAATGCCGCGATGCTGACGTGGGTCCTCCGGCAACTGGAGATCGGCACGCGCGTGTCGTCGACGTCGGACTATGCGCTGCACGGCAATCGCACCGAGAAGCTGCTGAACCTGTGCGTGCAGGCGGGCGCGACCGAGTACCTGTCCGGCCCGGCCGCGCGCAGCTACCTCGACGAGAACCTGTTCGCCGATGCCGGCATCGCGGTGCGCTGGTTCGACTATCCGGCCTATCCCGAGTATCCGCAGCAGTGGGGCGACTTCGTCCACGGCGTGACGGTGCTCGACGTGCTGTTCAACTGCGGTCCCGAAGCGCGCCGGTACGCGCTGACCTCGAAAGACTGAGGCGATGCCCATGAGCGAATCCCGGCATGCGAGCCTGCTGGAAGAAGTGGCCGCGTACTACAGCGCGCGGCTGGCGGAGCACGGCGCGACCGCGCGCGGCGTCGACTGGAACGGCGAAACCGGCCAGTTCCTGCGCTTCGAACAACTGACGAAAATCCTGCCCGCGTCCGGCGGCCACTCGGTGAACGACATCGGCTGCGGCTACGGCGCGCTGGTCGATTTCCTGAAGGCGCGCGCGCTGCCCGACGGCTTCGCGTACGCGGGCTACGACATCTCGTCCGACATGGTCGACGCCGCGCGACAGCGCTACCGCGACGACGCGAACGTCGCGTTTCATGTCGGCGCGGTGCCGCAGGCCGCGTCGGACTACGGGATCGCCTCCGGCATCTTCAACGTCAGGCGCGGTCACGACGACGACGCGTGGCTCGACTACATCCACGCGACGCTGGACACGCTGCACGCAACGAGCCGACTGGGCTTCGCGTTCAACTGCCTGACGTCGTATTCCGATCCGCCGTTCATGCGCCCGGACCTCCTGTACTACGCGGACCCGTGCGCGCTGTTCGATCGCTGCAAGCGCCGCTATTCGCGCCACGTCGCGCTGCTGCACGACTACGGCCTGTACGAATTCACGATTCTCGTCCGCAAGGACATTTGAGCGGCGCCGCGCGCGAGCCGCGCGGCCGGACGTCCCACCCCTTGACGCGGAGCCTGACCATGTTCGGCCCACCCAACCTCGACTGCATTCCGTTCGGCCGCCCGTTCGTGGTCGGCAAGGAGCTCTACTACATCGCGAAAGCGGTCGAGCAGGGCGGCCTCGCCGGCGACCAGGCGTTCACGAAGCTCTGCCACCGCTGGCTGGAAGCGCGCATCGGCTGCCAGCGCGCGCTGCTCACGCACTCGTGCACGGCCGCGCTCGAGATGGCCGCGATCCTCGCCGACGTGCAGCCCGGCGACGAAGTGATCATGCCGTCCTACACGTTCGTGTCGACCGCCAACGCGTTCGTGCTGCGCGGCGCGACGCCGGTGTTCGTCGACATCCGCCGCGACACGCTGAACCTTGACGAGACGCAGATCGCCGCCGCGATCACCCAGCGCACGCGCGCGATCGTGCCGGTGCACTACGCGGGCGTCGCCTGCGACATGGACGTGATCGGGCAGCTCGCGGCGGACCACGACCTGTGGGTGATCGAGGACGCCGCCCAGGCACTGCAGTCGACGTGGAACGGCAAGCCGCTCGGCAGCCTCGGCCACCTCGCGTGCCTCAGCTTCCACGAGACCAAGAACGTGATCTCGGGCGAAGGCGGCGCGCTGCTGGTCAACGACCCGCGCCTCGTCGAGCGCGCGGAGATCATCCGCGAGAAGGGCACCAACCGCAGCCAGTTCTTCCGCGGGCAGGTCGACAAGTACACCTGGGTCGACGTCGGCTCGTCGTTCCTGCCGGGCGAGCTGATCGCGGCATTCCTGTACGCGCAGTTCGAGCACGCGGACGTGATCACCGCGCAGCGGCGCGCGACCGTGCAGCGCTACCAGGACGCGCTGCAGCCGCTGCACGCGGACGGGCTGATCGAGCTGCCCGCGATTTCGCTCGCCGAGCGCGGCAACGGCCACATGTTCTATTTCCTCGCACGCGACCTCGCCGAACGCACCGCGCTGCTGCAGCAGATCCGCGCGGTGGGCGTGAACGCGGTGTTCCACTACGTGCCGCTGCACAGTTCGCCGGCCGGCCAGCGCTACGGGCGCTGCGGCTCCGGCATGGCGGTGACGGACCTCGTCGCCGACCGGCTCGTCCGGCTGCCGCTGTACCACGACATGACCGAAGCCGAACAGGATCGCATCCTCGACGTGGTCTTCGATTTCTACCGCACCCGATAACGATGACGACTCCCACACCTGGCGTGGCGCACGGCGGTTCGCGCATCTTTACGCGACTCGACCACCCGTACTACATACTCGCGCCGAATTTCCGGCAAACCTCCGGCGGGATCCGCGCGATGCACTACCTGTGCCACGTGCTGAACCAGCTCGGCCACGAAGCGTACGTCTGCACCGCGGTCGTGCATCCCGAGCTGCGCACGCCGCCGCTGACCAACGACATCGCACAGATGCATGCCCGCGCGAACCGCAGCCCGATCGTCGTCTACCCGGACGTCGTCACCGGCAACCCGCTCAACGCGCGCTGCGTCGTGCGCTACCTGCTGGCCGAGCCCGGCCGCATCAACGGCGAACCGATCACGCTGCAGCCGGACGACCTCGTCTTCACGTTCGGGCCGTCGCTCGTGCCCGAAGAATGGCAGGCGGACCTGCTGCGCATGCCGCTGGTCGACACGCGCATCTTCAACAGCGACGGGGTCGACGACGCCCGCCGCAACGGCACGGCCGTCTTCATCAATCGCCACCTGCGGCGCGGCGGCACGCTGCATCCGGTCACCGCCGAGTCGATCGAAATCTCGACCCGCGTGCCGGAACGTTCGGCGCACGAACTCGCGGCGCTGTTCCGACAGGTCGAGTGCTTGTACACGTACGAATGGTCCACCGCCGTGTTCGAAGCGCTGCTGTGCGGCTGCCCGGTCGTGTGCATCATGAACGACGCGTCGCTGTCGGAGCCGACGCGGTGGGTGATGGACGGCAAGGGCATCGCATGGGGGCTCGACGAACACGAGATCGCCCACGCAAAGGCCACCGTTCACGAAGCGCGCAGCGTCTACCTGAAGGAAGAGGAGACGTTCTGGCAGCAGTTGCAGCACTTCGTCGAGCGGACCCAGGCGCACGCGGACACGCTGGATGCGCAGGCCGTCGCGACGGGCGCCGCCGCCCAGGGGCAGCCCGCGTCCGCGTCACGCTCTTGCATCGCGGTCGTCACCGCCGAACCGGCCGACCATGCGCGCACCAGCCTGCGCTTCGCGCAGCCGTTCGCGCGGCTGGACCGCGAATGGGCGCTGACTTTCCCGGTCACGCCAGCCGGCATCGATCCCGACGCGCTGCAGCGCGCGAACCTGATCGTGCTGCAGGGCGACACGCCGGGCCTGCTGTCCGCCGCCACGCTGGAACACCTGTTCTCGCTCGGCAAGCCGGTCGTCCTCGACATCGACGTGCCGCTCGACACGCTGCTTGCCGACCTCCCCGGCGCGGCCGACAACGCGCGCCGCAAGGCGGGCATCCGCAGCGCCGTGCAGCGTGCGCATGCGATCGTCGTGCCGTCGGAAGCGCTGGTGCGGGAGTACCGTCATGTCAACGCCTCGGTGCACGCGCTGCCGACCGGCGTCGATCTCGAGCGTCTGCACCGCGCGGCGCCCGGCATGCGCGACCACGTGAATCTCGCGGTTTCCGGCACCGGGCTCGACGGCGCGCGTCTCGAGCAGGTCCGCCACGCGCTGGCCGAGCTCCGCCGGCGGTTTCCGGGGAAGCTCCGGGTGTCGTTCGTCGGCGCGGCGCTGCCGGCCGGCTGGGACCGCGAACCGGACGTCACGCTGATCGCGGAGCCTGCCCCTTACGGTAGCTACGCCGACGCGCTGAAGCGCGCGGACCTCGACATCGCGCTGGTCGCGGCGCCGGTCACGTTGCGCGACGATGCGCCGCCGCGCGCAT
>NZ_JAAGPC010000143.1:0-234 GCF_017104595.1 Burkholderia sp. Tr-20390
TAAAAAAAAAAAAAAAAAAAAAAGTTGATCTGTTCGTCTCTAGTCGTGTGTTAATTATGAATCATTCGCACGTCGAGGAGCTTGGACGTCATATAACGTGTCGTCAACACTGTGCTAGTCTATACTGGTGACAATCGTAGCGATGAGTCTCTACGTCAGTTCCAGAGTCCGCAGCTCGTTCATTCGCATCGCGATGCAAGTATACGGTCTCACGGCGCACGCTTCTCTGAATCA
>NZ_JAAGPC010000144.1:0-22119 GCF_017104595.1 Burkholderia sp. Tr-20390
TTGCCTGATGACCATAGCGAGTCGGTCCCACCCCTTCCCATCCCGAACAGGACCGTGAAACGACTCTACGCCGATGATAGTGCGGATTCCCGTGTGAAAGTAGGTAATCGTCAGGCTCCCTAAGCCAGAAACCCCCGCCCGAAAGGCGGGGGTTTTTGCATTTGGGCGGCGGAAATGCTTCGGGGGACGGGATGGACAGCAGGCTGGATACAGCTCCGCGTCACCCCTACCTCCAGGCACGTTTCCCGGCGCCACACGTCAATCTGGCGGAAACCGGGGGGGGGCGAATGTGTCGGCCCAGGCCTCCAATGTTCTCGCGACGCTCTCTCTGTACCATACATCCATCGGCCTGCAATTAGTCCCCATCAGACGTCGATTTATCGACGAATGGCGCGATGATGGCTGACGATGGGCGACGTTTGTCGAAAATGGCTGGCAATTGATGTGTTCGGGCAAAAGGCATCTTGCACCATCTACCGGTCCTTCGACGCGGTGTATCGACGTGATCGCCGGCACACAACAAACTCAGCGCCAAATCGTCATAAAAATCTATGCGCATAAAGTCCATTCGGGCGACATGCCCTGCAGAGCGGGGTGCAAGCCCTTCGGGGTAATATCACCATTCGTCCCGATTCCCGGTGCTTCCACGCAACCGCCGGCGGTCGGGGTCCGCCGTATCCCGTCTCCAGCACCGTTCATGACTGATAGCCCTGCCCAAGGTGGTCGGACGACCGACTTCTTGCCGTATCTCGTCGCCGCAACGTTCTTCATGGAGTACCTCGACACGACCGTGATCGCGACCGCGCTACCGCAAATGGCGCGCTCGTTCGATGTCGGGCCGAACGCGCTGAGCCTCGGGATGACTGCCTATATGCTGGCGCTGGCAGTGTTCATCCCGATCAGCGGCTGGATCGCGGACCGCTATGGCTCGCGCACGGTGTTCGCCAGTGCAATCGTCGTCTTTACCGGTGCGTCGGTGCTGTGCGGGTTGTCCGAGGGTGTCGTGACATTCACCGCTGCGCGCCTGCTGCAAGGCGTCGGCGGGGCGATGATGGTGCCGGTCGGGCGCATGATCGTCGTTCGCAGCACCGAGAAGGCGAAGCTGATGCGCGCGATCGCGACGATCACGTGGCCAGGCATCGTCGCGCCTGTCGTCGGGCCGCCGATCGGCGGCTTCATCACGACCTATGCATCATGGCGGTGGATCTTCCTGCTGAACGTCCCGTTCGGCATTGCCGCACTGGTCTGCACCTGGCTGATCGTCCGGAACACGCGGGCCGACGAGCAACGACCGCTCGACTGGGGCGGCTTCGTGCTCGCCGGGGGCGCGCTGACCTGTCTGCTGATCGGCACCGAAGCGGCCGGCCAGCAGGACGTCCACTTTACGCGCGCAGCCGTCCTGGTGGGCGCGAGCGTGCTGTTCGGCATCGCCGCCTGGTGGCATGCGCAACGTTGCGCGCATCCGCTGCTCGACTTCACGACATTGAACGTGCCGACGTTCTCGGTGACCGTGATTACCGGGTCGATCACGAGGATGGCCATCAATGCGGTGCCGTACCTGCTGCCGCTGCTGTTCCAGATCGGTTTCGGGCTGTCGCCGTTCCAGTCCGGCCTGCTGCTGCTCGCGAGTGCGCTCGGCAATCTCGGGATGAAGGCGGGAACGTCGTGGATTCTCGACCGCTACGGCTTCCGGCGCGTCGCACTCGTCGACGTGACGATAGTCGGCCTCTTCACGATCGCATGCGGCTGGCTGACTGCATCGACACCATTGGCGATTACGCTGTTCGTCGTATTCGTCTACGGACTGACGCGGTCGATGCAGTTCACGACGCTCGCGACGCTGGCCTATGCGGATATCCCGGCCCAGCAGACAAGCGCGGCCAGCACGTTGTGGAGTGCTGCTCAGCAGATGACGATCGGGATGGGCATCGCGTTCGGTGCGTTGTCGCTTCGACTCGCGGCGTTGGTGCGGGGCGATGCGGCCGGCATGCACTACGTACTCGACGACTTTCGCTGGGCGTTCGTCGCAGCGGGCGTGCTCGCATTGCTGACGTTGCCGGGATACGCACGGCTCGCCTCCGACGCGGGTGATCGATTGCGGGCGAATGTGGCGCGCGGGTAGGTCGGGTTCCCATCGACCTTGTGCTGCGACAGGTGAGTGCTTCTGCTTCCTGTCGCTCACTTGAAACGTCGATCCGACGAGTCGCGACGGTCTGGCGCGAATCGAAAGCGATCATCTGCCGGATTGGATGGGTGAACTGGTCGCGCGCTGATGTCCTTTGCAAAGAATCCGGATTGGTAACGAGCGATTGGCACGTCGGATGCGCGGCATTTCCCGCACAAATCCGTCTGCGTGACGGATGGCTTGCGAGCATCGTGCGTATTCCGCTCGCCGTCACTGCGCGTCATGGAAGATGATGCCGACCGTGTGGCGGTGGCCGCTTCGAATCCGGCTGACGCCGTGGCGCAGGTTGACGCGATAGACGCCGCGCGTTCCCTGCACCGGCCTGCCGTGCACGGCGAAGATGACGGCGTCGCCTTGTGTCAGCGGCACCACTTCCGCGCGCGATTGCATGCGTGGTCGCTGTTCCGTCAGCACGAACTCCCCACCTGTGAAATCGCGGCCGGGCGCCGATAGCAGGATCGCGACCTGGAGCGGAAAGACGTGCTCGCCATACAGGTCCTGATGGAGGCAGTTGTAGTCGTCGGCGCCGTATTGCAGGATCAGCGGCGTCGGTCGCGTCTGTCCTGCTGCGTGGCAGCGATCGAGGAAGGCCGCGTGGTCTGCCGGATAGCGGACGTCGATCCCGAGTGCCTTGTTCCAGCGATTGGCGATTGGCGCGAGATGCGGGTAGAGCGTCGCACGCAGCTCGGCGATGACCGCGGGGAGCGGATACGCGAAATACTTGTATTCGCCGCGGCCGAACCCGTGCCGCGCCATCACGACGCGCGAGCGATAGAGTGCATCGTGTGGATAGAGTGACGCGAGCGTCGTACATTCGCTGGCCGAGAGCAGGCCCGGCACGCGCGCGCATCCGTAGCGATCGAGATCGGCATCGACAGTCATCCAGTCGATCGCGTCGACGCGTTGCGCAATTTCCAGTGATTCGACGGCAGGTTGCAGGTCGGCAATGTTCACGGGCATTCCTCGGTTCGTCAGCAATGTGGCGCCATGCAGTCGTGCGGAATGCTTCGGGCACGTCGTCCGCACGGTTGAGTCCACGATAAATGTTGATGAGCCCAGTCTACGGATGTCCATGCGCCGGCGCGCTCCAGATCTTGCGCTTCAATTCGGGAAAGGAAGAGGGTGAGCATTCGCGACGGCATGGGCGCACCGAATGCCTCGACGAGTCGAATTGGAGAGACGGAGAGACGGGACGGCGAGGGACGAGGGTCGAATCTTCCCAGCAGGTAGCCGGCTCCTCCCGGCTACCCGCTGCATCACCGCTTACGCCACCGACCGGAACAGCCAATAGAGCCCGCCGGCAAGCACGATCGACGCCGGCAGCGTCAGCACCCACGCCAGCACGAGGCTGCGCACCGTGCCCCACTGCAAGCCCGATCCGTTCGCCGCCATCGTGCCCGCGACGCCCGAAGACAACACGTGCGTCGTCGACACCGGCAATCCGTACACGTCGGCCGCGCCGATCGTGAGCATCGCGACGAGTTCGGCCGATGCGCCCTGTCCGTACGTCAGATGCTGCTTGCCGATTTTCTCGCCGACGGTCACGACGATCCGCTTCCAGCCCACCATCGTGCCGAGGCCCAGTGCGATCGCGACCGCCACCTTCACCCACGTCGGAATGAACTTGGTCGCGTGGTCGAGCTGCTTGCGATAGTTGTCGATCGCGAGCTTGTCGTCGGCGGCAAACGCGGGCTGACCGGACTTCTCGATCAGGCGGATGGCTTCGGATACCAGATACATCGTGTTGCGCACGTTGTCGACGTCACGTTGCGGCACGGCCGCCATCGAGCCCGATGCACCGACGGCGGTCGCGAGCGACGTCGACAACTGCTGTACGGCGGGGATCACGGCCGGCGTCAGTTCGCGATGCTGGACGTAAAGCTCGACGTCGGCACGCGGGTTCGCGGACGGTGCAACGCCGTTCGTGTACTTCCCGAACGTCGCGGCGGCCTGGTTCGCGACCGCCACGAAGGTCTGTGTCTCGGCCGGCGTGACGGCCTTGTTCAGCGCATAGGCGGTCGGCACCGTGCCGATCAGGATCAGCATGATGAGCCCCATCCCTTTCTGGCCGTCGTTCGAGCCGTGCGCGAACGACACGCCCGTGCAGGTCAGGATCAGCAGGCAACGAATCCAGAACGGCGGCGGCTGGTCCTTCGGCGGCTCCTTGTACAGCTCCGGAATCCGCACGAGGGTTTTCAGCACGAGCAGCAGCAGCGCCGCGCACAGGAAGCCGACGAGCGGCGAGAGCAGCAGCGACTTGCCGACGCCAAGCGCCTGGCCCCAGTCGACGCCGCTCGTGCCGGACGGCCCGTGCATCAGCTGGTTCATCAGCCCGACGCCGATGATCGACCCGATCAGCGTATGCGAGCTCGACGACGGCAACCCGAAATACCAGGTCGCGAGGTTCCATACGATCGCGGCGATCAGCAGCGCGAACACCATCGCGAAGCCCGCACCGCTGCCGACCTGCAGGATCAGCTCGACCGGCAGCAGCTGCAGGATGCCGAACGCGACGGCGCCGCTCGAGATCATCACGCCGAGGAAGTTCCACAGGCCGGACCAGATCACCGCGACGTTCGGTGTCAGCGAGTGCGTATAGATCACGGTGGCCACCGCGTTCGCGGTGTCGTGGAAACCGTTGACGAATTCGAAGCCGAGCGCGATCAGCAGCGCGGCGCCGAGCATCAGGTACGGGAACAGTGATCCTTCGCGCATCGGCGACAGATCGTCGATCAGGTGCGTGGCGATATAGATCGCGCCGATCGCGAGCACCAGCAGGAAGACGGCATAGCCGAGCTGCTTGGTGCGCTCGACGGAACCCGAATTGCTCGGGGCAGACGAAGCAGGTTGATTCATGACGGTATCTCGTAAGGGAACCGCGACCGATCCTAGCTTCGGCTAGCAGTCAGTTTGATGACAGCAGGGACAACGAACGGGGTGTCTTACAGCGACGTAAGGTGAACATCGCCAGGCAATTGCGATACGACGCGATACGTCGGCTCGTGTCGTGGTCGATATCACGAACGCGACACGGCGGGCGCCCAGGTCGCAGTGTCGCGCCGATCGTCGTCGGCGATCAACGTCCATCCGTGCGGCGACGCAGCGAATGTCGTGCACGACAGCGGTGCGACGTCGATGCGCGTTGCCGCGTCGGGATCCATCCGCAGCGCATGCGCGACGGCCGCGCGAACGATCGGTGCATGCGTGATGGCGACGATGTCGCGGCCGTGTTGCAGCGCGTTCAACCATGTGCCGACGCGGCGCATCGCTGCATCGAACGATTCGCCGCCGTGCGGCGACGCGGAGGGATCGCCGATCCACGCGCCCAATTCGGCAGGCAGGTCGCGCGCGAGGTCGTGCAGCCGCTTGCCGCGCCAGTTTCCGTAGTCGATGTCGCGCAGCGCGTCATCGATGTCGGCATGCAGGCCGAGCGCATCGGCGGTCTGCACCGCACAGCGGGCCGGGCTGCACAGCACGAGCGCGCCGGTCACGCGTGCCCATCGGTCGTGCAGCGCCGCGGCGTCGGCGAGCCCGTGCGCGTCGAGCGGATCGTCGTCGGGAAATGTCCCGGTGCGCATCGCCCGGGTCGAGGCGTGTGCGATCAGGCGCAGCGAGGCAGGCGTGTTCATGTCGTGTTTCGGATGATCCGGGACGAGTGAGTTCGATCACCCGTCGCCGCTTCAATACGCGAACGTTCGCGCGTACAATTCGCCCGATACGAAACGCGGAAGCCGGTGCAATCCCGGCGCGGTCGCGCCACTGTAACCGGTGATCCATGATCCCGGAAGCCAGACCTGCCTTCGTACCCATCCAACATTTGTCGGGGCGCGATTCCCCTGAGGTGCATCCATGAGCGAAGCAGTGCTGAAGCCGGCGGTCGTGCCGGCACCCATCCCCGTCCGTGAACTGTTGCCGTGGGCCGTGTTCGTCGGCCTGATCCTCTTGCTCGCGCTGTATTTCGTCGGTGCGGAACAAGGCGCGACGTCGCTGGTGCCGGGCATGTATGTCCACGAGTTCGTCCACGACGGCCGCCATCTGCTCGGCTTCCCCTGCCACTGACGCGGAGTTCACGATGGTCGGAAAGCTGCTCATGCGCGGGATGCTCGCAGGCATCGCCGCAGGCCTCCTCACGTTCGGTTTCGCCAAAATCGTCGGCGAACCGCAAGTCGATCAGGCAATCTCCTTCGAGGAAAAAACCGAAGCCGCTCGAGGCGAAGCACCGGAACCCGAACTGGTCAGCCGCCACACGCAAGCCGGCCTCGGTCTGCTGACGGGCGTCGTGACCTACGGCGCGGCATTCGGCGGGCTGTTCTCGCTCGTCTTTGCGTATGCGTATGGCCGAGGCAGCCGTCTCCCGGCACGGCCGCTGGCTGCGTGGCTTGCGCTGGCGTCGTTCGTCGCGCTCGTGATCGTGCCGAACCTCAAGTACCCGGCCAATCCGCCGTCGGTTGGCGACCCCGACACGATCGGCTATCGCACGGGTTTGTTCTTCCTGATGATCGCGATCTCGGTCGCGACGATGGTGTTCTCGGTCAGCGTGCGCCGCCATCTGCTGGCGAAGCTCGGGCAGTGGAACGCGTCGATCGTCGCCGGGCTCGTGTTCGTTGCGATCATCGCGGCCGTGCAGATCGGGCTGCCGTCGGTCAGCGAGTTGCCGGCCGATTTCCCGGCGGCCTTGCTGTGGAAGTTCCGCGTGGCGGCCATCGGCATGCAGGTGATCATGTGGACGACGATCGGCCTGCTGTTCGGCGCATGGGTCGAGCGCGGCGAACGCATCGGCATGCGCGCCGCCTGACGCATTCCTCTCGGGCGCGCCTAGCGCAGCATGCGCGGCGCGCTCCACGTCGATTCGCGCGCCAGCGCGACGAACGCGGCCAGATAGTCGATCGATGCATCTGCTTCGCGAATGCCGAGGAAGATCTGCTTCGCGATCCCCTTCTTGCCGAGCTTGACCGGCACGACCGGCATCCGGTCCGTGTATTCGTCGGCAAGCCATCTCGGCAGCGCGGCTACGCCGCGCCCGCTCGCCACCATCTGCAACATGATGTCGGTCGTCTCGATCGACTTGTGTCGCCTCGGCACGATGCCGGCCGGCGTCAGGAACTGGTTGTAGATGTCGAGCCGGTCGGTTTCGACCGGGTAGGTGATCAGGATCTCGTCGGTCAGCTGCTCGGGCGTCACATAGTCGGCGTTCGCGAACCGGTGTGAATCGGCGACCACCAGCACCTGCTCGTAATCGAACACAGGGTCGAAGCGCAGGCCCGGCTTGTTCAGCGGATCGGGCGTCACGAGCACGTCGATGTCATAGCCGAACAGCGCGCCGATGCCGCCGAACTGAAAGCGCTGCTTCACGTCCACGTCGACGTCGGGCCAGCGCGACAGGTAGGGCGACACGACCTTCAGCAGCCACTGGTAGCACGGGTGGCACTCCATCCCGATGCGCAGCGTGCCGCGCTCGCCCTTCGCGTACTGCTTCATCCGCTCCTCGGCGAGCTCGAACTGCGGCAGCAGCCGGTGCGCCAGCTTCAGCAGATACTGCCCGCCCTGCGTGAGCCGCAGGCCGCGACCCTCCCGATCCCAGATCGGCGTGCCGAGCTGCTGCTCGATTTTCCGGACGGTGTGGCTGAGCGCCGATTGCGTGAGGTGCAGCACATGGGCGGCCGCGGTCAGCGAGCCCTGGCGCTCGACCTCACGAATGACGACGAGATGGAATCGTTCCAGCATGGATATCGCTCGCGCAACAAATGCATGAGTAACTTTAATGGATGAATGAAATAATGCCATTTTATTTCATGGTTTGAAATCCCTATCATGGCTCCCGGACATTCAATTTCTCTTCTGGACGGCAGCCCATGGTCACGACACACAACCTCGGTTTTCCGCGCATCGGCGCGAAGCGCGAACTCAAGTTCGGTCTCGAACGCTACTGGAAAGGCGAATCGTCGCGCGACGAGCTGAAGGCGCTTGGCGCCGAGCTGCGCCGGCGTCACTGGAACGACCAGCGCGGCCTGGACCTGGCGCCGATCGGCGACTTCGCGTTCTACGATCAGGTGCTGGACATGAGCTTCACGCTCGGCAACCTGCCGAAGCGCGTGCAGGGCTTCCACGGCGACGTGCTCGACAACTATTTCCGTGTCGCGCGCGGCCGTTCGGCGCAGTCGACCGAAGCGCATGCCGCGTGCTGCGGCGGGGTCGCGGCCGGTGAAATGACGAAGTGGTTCGATACGAACTACCACTACATCGTGCCGGAATTCCACGCGGACACGAACTTCTCGCTCGACCCGTCGCGCCTGCTCCAGCAACTGGCGGAAGCGCAGGCGCAGGGAGTGGCCGCGAAGCCGGTGATCCTCGGCCCCGTCACGTATCTGTGGCTCGGCAAGGCGAAGGACGATTCCGACCGTCTCGCACTGCTGCCGAAGCTGTTGCCGGTGTACGGCGCGCTGCTCGACACGCTGACCGCGCAGGGCGTCGAATGGGTGCAGATCGACGAGCCGATCCTCGTCACCGAACTCGACGACGAATGGCAACAAGCGTTCAAGACCGCATACGCCGCGCTCGAAACGCGCCGCATCAAGGTGCTGCTCGCGACGTATTTCGGCCAACTGCAGGGCAATCTGGCGCTCGCGAGCTCGCTGTCGGTCGACGGCCTGCATGTCGATGCGATCAACGCACGCGATGAAGTCGACGCGCTGGTGCGTGACCTGCCGGCCGGGCGCGTGCTGTCGGTGGGCGCGATCAACGGCCGCAACATCTGGAAGACCGACCTGAACGCGACGCTCGACTGGCTCGAGCCGCTCGCGAAGCAACTGGGCGGTCGCCTGTGGCTCGCACCGTCGTGCTCGCTGCTGCACGTACCGGTCGATCTCGCGAACGAGGAGAAGCTCGATGCGGAAATCCGTTCGTGGCTCGCGTTCGCGCTGCAGAAGCTCGACGAGCTGAAGGTCCTCGCGACCGCACTGAACGAAGGCCGCGACAAGGTCGCCGACGCGCTGGCCGCGAACGCCGCCGCGATTCATTCGCGCCGCCAGTCGCCGCGCGTGAACAACCCGGCGGTGAAGGCCGCGATCGCCCGGATCGACGCGCAGCTCGGCAACCGCGCGAGCCCCTATCCGCAGCGCGCGCCGAAGCAGTCGGCACGCCTGAACCTGCCGGCGTTCCCGACGACGACGATCGGCTCGTTCCCGCAGACCGGCGAAATCCGTCAGGCCCGCAGCCAGTTCAAGGCCGGCGCGCTGGATGAAGCCGGTTACCGCGCGGCGATGCAGGCCGAGATCGAACGCAGCGTGCGCGAACAGGAATCGCTCGAACTCGACGTGCTCGTGCACGGCGAAGCCGAGCGCAACGACATGGTCGAGTACTTCGGCGAGCAGCTCGACGGCTACGCGTTCAGCCGGTTCGGCTGGGTGCAGTCGTACGGTTCGCGCTGCGTGAAGCCGCCGATCCTGTTCGGCGACATCAGCCGCCCGAAGGCGATGACGGTCGAATGGATCACGTACGCGCAGTCGCTGACGAACAAGCCGATGAAGGGCATGCTGACCGGCCCCGTGACGATCCTGAACTGGTCGTTCGTCCGTGACGACCAGCCGCGCTCGGTGTCGTGCTACCAGCTCGCACTGGCGATCCGTGAAGAAGTGCTCGATCTCGAGAAGGCCGGCGTGCGCGTGATCCAGATCGACGAGGCCGCGCTGCGCGAAGGGCTGCCGCTGCGCCGCGCGCAGTGGGGCGAGTACCTGAAGTGGGCGGTCGAATCGTTCCGCATCACCGCGAACGGCGTGCGGGACGATACGCAGATCCACACGCACATGTGCTATTCGGAGTTCAACGACATCATCGCGTCGATCGCCGACATGGATGCGGACGTGATCACGATCGAGACGTCGCGCTCGGACATGGAGCTGCTCGACGCGTTCGACACCTTCAAGTATCCGAACGAAATCGGGCCGGGCGTGTACGACATTCATTCGCCGAACATCCCGACGCAGGAGCACATCGTCGGCCTGATGAAGAAGGCGGCCGAGCGGATTCCGGCGGAACGTCTGTGGGTGAACCCGGACTGCGGCCTGAAGACGCGCCAGTGGGCGGAGGTGATTCCGGCGCTGACGAACATGGTCGCCGCCGCGAAGACGCTGCGCAACGCGGTGCAATAACGCGCGCAGGTTGCGTGCCGGCCGCCGCGCTCGATGGTCGGGCGGGGCGGCCGGCGGCGTGATTCATGCCGTGACGGGCGGGCCCGGTGTCACGGGCAGTGCGGGATCATGCGCGCTCGTGTTCGAGGGGGCCCGCGAGCGTCTCGGGTGATGGTGTTTCGGCAATGATGCGGCGTTCGCGTGCGAGGTCGAGCGACCGCGACAGCAGCCAGTACGCCGCACCCGCGACGACCAGGCCGACGAGCCACGCGATATCCACGCCGCCGAGCATGCGAGCGAACGGCCCGACGAAAATCTCGCGGTTTGCTTCGGCGTCGAAGATGTAGAAGAACGGCACCATCGCCGCGAAGCCGACGAGGTAGGCGACGATGCCGCGCGGTTGCCACGCGCCGTAGAGCCCGTTCGGCACGAAGAAGTGCGCGATCGCATAGTGACCGCGGCGCACGAAGAAATAGTCGACGAGATTCACGGCGGTCCACGGCACGAGGAAGTAGAGCATCAGCGTCAGGAACGTCTGCAGCAGCGCGATGCCGTTGCCGCGGATCGCGAATACGCAGGCAAGCACGAACGTGCTGATCGCGATGATCGATGCAACGCGCGCGCGGCGCGTCGGCCGGATCGGCACGATCGAATCGGCGGCGGTCAGTACGGTCAGCATCGCGCTGTACGCGTTGAGCGCGATGATCGGCAGGAAGCCGACCAGCGAGACGATCGCGATCAGCTTGCCGAGGCCCGGCATGAGCGACGTGCCGACGTCGTTCATCGCGACCAGCGCATCGGCCGCATGCAGCTTCTGCGCGAGCCACGCGCCGAGGCCGATCATCCAGGTGCCCGACAGCGACGCGCCGGCGAAGATCACGGCGATCAGCTTCGCACGGCGCGTGTTTTTCGGCAGATAACGCGAATAGTCCGACACATACGGGGCATACGAAATGTTGTAGCTCGCGGCGATCGCGAATTGCGTGGCGAACGCGATCCAGTTGAAGCCTGGCGCGGCAACCGGTGCAACGGCGGTGGGTGCCGGCGTCACATGGCCGAACGCGAGCGCGAGTGTCACGAGCGCATAGAGCGGCAGTGTCGCGATCAGCGCCCACGTGAAAGTCCGATGCATCAGGTCGTGGCCGTAAATGGCGAGCAGCGCGCCCGTCGTCACGGCGGCGACGGCGACGAAGCCGCCATCGATGCCGAATACGTTGTGCACGCCGTCGACCAGCAACGACACGTTGACGACGTTGAAGCCGACGAACACGAACAACGTCGCGAGCAGCGCGACGATCACGCCGCGATAGCCGAACTGTGCGCGCGACTGGATCATCTGCGGCAGCCCCATCTCGGGCCCCTGCGAGCCGTGAAACGCCATGAAAATCGTGCCGAACATGATCCCGAGCGCGCCCGCGAGCGTCGTCCAGCCGGCGGACAGGCCCATGCCAGGCCCGACGAAGCCGATCGAGATCGTGAAGAAATGGAAGTTGCCGAGGAACCAGAACGGTCCCTGGCTGGCGAGCTTCGCGTGGCGCTCGTGTTCGGGAATGTAGTCGATCGAGTGGTGCTCGATCGCAAGGCGGGCCGATTCGGTGCGACCGAGATCGAGGGTGTCGGGGCGGGTCATGACGACTTGTCTCCTGGGTCGTGCGCGGTTCGGCAGGGCGACCGCGTGCGCCCGCCTGCCGCGACGTCCGCGTGGCACGCGATGAATAGCGTGGAACCGGGGGGCGGTGCGACGCACCGCCGGGGCGTGCGACGAAAAACGGGCAGGCGAGGGGCCTGCCCGTTGCGAGCGATTACGCGGTGCGTGCGCCGCGCGGCAGCGGCGTTTCCTTCCGGTTCGCCGCGCCCGCATCGTCGATGCTCACGCGGCGCGAGATCAGCCACACGCACAGCGACGACAGGATCGCGGCGCTCGTGTACTGGAGCGCAAGCGGCCACCATTGCGGCGCGGTGTTCTGCGCGATGATGGTCGCGACGAGCGGCGTGAGGCCGCCGGCGAGCGCGCCGCACACCTGGTACGCGATCGAGATCGCCGTGTAGCGGATGCGTGCGACGAAGATGCCGCTGACGAAGCCTGCGACCACCGAGTAGTAGCCGGATTCCGCGAGCGTCGCGAGGCCGACGCCGACCGTGATCGACAGCGGCGTGCCCATGTGCACGAGCGGCAGCATGACGAACGGGACGATCGCGGCCCATGCGCCGGTGATCAGCAGCACGCGCGTGGTGCCGAAGCGCTGCGCGAGGAACGCGGCCGCGAGTTGCACGACGAACTGCAGCACGGCGACGATCGTCATGCAATGCAGCACCATCGACCGGTCGAGCGACAGGAATTGCGTCGCGTAGCTGATCATGAAGATGTTGCTGAAATACACGCCGGCGATGCCGTACACGTTCGCACCGATCGCGAGCAGCAGCAGCGGCCAGTACTTGAGCGCCTCGCGCAGCGGCTTTTGCGCGATGTTGCCGCTCTTCTTGACTTCCTCGAACTCGGGCGATTCCGACACGCTCGCGCGGATCACGAAGCCGACGATCAGCAGCACGGAACTCGCGAGGAACGGCACGCGCCAGCCCCAGCTCATCATGTCTTCCTTCGACAGCGTGCTGATCGCGCCGAACGCGAGCATCGACAGGATCAGGCCGCTCGCGCTGCCGAGCTGCGCGAACGACGCGAAGAACGTGCGCTTGCCTTCCGGCGCATGCTCGCCGGCGAGCAGCACCGCGCCGCCCCATTCGCCGCCGACCGCGATGCCTTGCAGCACGCGCATCAGCACGAGCAGGATCGGTGCGATCACGCCGGCTTGCGCATGGGTCGGCAGCAGGCCGATCGCAACCGTCGACACGGCCATCAGCATCAGCGTCGCGAGCAGCGAGCGCTTGCGGCCGAAGCGGTCGCCGAGGTAGCCGAACATCACGCCGCCGAGCGGCCGCGCGAAGAAGCCGACCGCGAACGAGCCGAACGACGCGAGCAGGCTGATGAAGCGGTTTTCGCCGGGAAAGAACAGCGGCCCGAACACGATGGCGGCGGCGGTCGCGTAGCTATAGAAGTCGTACCACTCGATCGTGGTGCCGACGAACGACGCGAGCGCCGCCCGCTTGGGTTGCTTGACGGAAGTCCCCATCTTTATGTGTGCTCCTCTGAATCCTCTGATTTGGAATAGGTGGCGGCGCGGGGATCAGTCGCGGTACGCGACGCCCGGCAGCACGCACAGCAGCTCGTACGCGAGGTTCGCGCCGAGCAGCGCCGTGGTGCCGAACGGGTCGTACGGCGGCGCGACTTCGACGAGATCGCAGCCGACGATGTTCAGCCCCTTCGCGCCGCGAATGATCTCGAGCGCCTGCGGCACCGTGAGGCCCGCGATTTCCGGCGTGCCGGTGCCCGGCGCGTAGGCCGGGTCGATGCCGTCGATGTCGAAGCTGATGTAGACGGGCGTGTCGCCGACGCGCGCGCGCACTTCTTCCATCAGCGGCGCGAGCGACTTGTTCCAGCATTCCTCGGCCTGCACGACGCGGAAGCCCTGCTCGCGGCACCAGTCGAAATCCTCGGCGGCGTAGCCGGTGCCGCGCAGGCCGATCTGCGTGACCTTGTCGCCGTGCAGCAGGCCTTCCTCGACCGCGCGGCGGAACGGCGTGCCGTGCGCGATCTTTTCGCCCATCATCGTGTCGTTCACGTCGGCGTGTGCATCGACGTGGATCAATGCAACCTTGCCGTGCTTGCGGTGGATCGCGCGCAGGATCGGCAGCGCGATCGTATGGTCGCCGCCGAGCGTGATCGGCTTGCAGTCGTGCTCGAGGATCGCGTCGTACGCCGCTTCGATGCGCGCGATGGAATCGTGCAGGTTGTACGGATTGATCGCGACGTCGCCGATGTCGGCGATCTGCAGCGAATCGAACGGTGCGGCGCGCGTGGCCATGTTGTACGGGCGCAGCAGCACGGATTCGGTACGGATCTGGCGCGGGCCGAAGCGCGCGCCGGTGCGGTTGGAGGTGCCGAGATCGAACGGCACGCCGACGAAACAGGCGTCGAGGCCTTCGGCGCTCGCCACGTGCGGCAGGCGCATCATCGTCGCGATGCCGCCGCAGCGCGGCATTTCATTGCCGCCGAGCGGCTGGAAATGGGTGTGGTCGTTCATGGGGTTGTCTCTTCCGATGTGGGGTTGCCGTATCATGCGACGCGGCTTGACGCACAGTTTTACGCGCTCGGCCCGCAAAGAAGAATGCGAAGATATCGACGTAAACATCGATTTTCATCGATGTATGGAAGGGGATGAACGTGCTGGGGAATCTGTCGACCCTCGATCTGCGGTTGATCCGCGTGTTTCTCGCGGTCACGGACGCGGGCGGCGTCTCGGCCGCGCAGGCGGTGCTGAACGTCGGGCAGTCGACGATCAGCGCGCAGCTTTCGTCGCTCGAGACGCGGCTCGGCTACCGGCTCTGCGAGCGCGGCCGCAGCGGTTTCCGGCTTACGCCGAAGGGCGAGCGGTTTCACGCGATGAGCCGCAAGCTGCTCGCCGCGCTCGACGAATTCGGGATGGCCGCGCGGCACATGGACCGCCAGCTGGTCGGCACGCTGCACATCGGCCTGATCGGCCATACGCCGGTGAGCCAGAACGCCCGGATCGCCGAGGCGATCGCCGCGTTCCGCACCCGCGACGAGGCCGTGCGTTTCTCGATTTCCGTGCGCGCGCCGGGCGATCTCGAGGAGAAGCTGCTGAGCGACGAGATCCAGATCGCGGTCGGCTACTTCTGGCACCGGGTGCCGTCGCTGCACTACACGCCGCTGTTCATCGAGCGCCAGGTCGCGTACTGCGGGCGCGGCCATCCGCTGTTCGACGGCGCCGGCGCGCTGACGCCGGCCGACGTCGCGGGCTTCGAATGGGCGTGGCGCTCGTATCCGCTGCCCGAAGCGCAGATGTCGACGACGCCCGACCGCGTGACCGCGACCGCCGACAACATGGAGGCCGTCGCGCTGCTGATCCTGTCCGGCCACCACCTCGGCTACCTGCCGCAGCACTTCGCGGCGCCGTACGTCGCGCAGGGGCTGCTCACGCCGCTCAATCCGGAGCAGCTGCGCTACGACGTGACGTTCCACATGGTCGTCGCGCGCAACGGGCGCGGCAATCCGCTCGTGGAAGCGTTTCTCGAGGATCTCGAACGCGCGCACCAGCCGCCCGACATCGCATAGGCTGCCGGCCTCAACAATGTGAACGAGTGTTGCGGCGGTGCAGCCCGACGCGGCCCACATCGATCGGCGTCGACGTGACGGACCGGGCGCCCGGATCGGCTTGCGCGTGGCGGCCGCCCACCGGCATCACGGCACCGGCAGCCCCGCGTCGTGCTTGACCTCGCGCAGCGACAGTGCCGATTCGATCGACGTCACGCCCGGCAGCATCCGCAGCGATTCGCGCAGGAACGTGCCGTAGTCGTCGAGGTCACGCGCCACGACCTGCAGCAGATAGTCGGCCGTGCCCGCCACGTTGTGGCACGCCAGGATCCGCTCGATGCCAAGGACTTCCCGCTCGAAGCGGTCGGCGGTCTTGCGATCGTGCGTCGCGAACTGCACGAGCACGAATGCGACGACGCCGAAACCGAGCGCCTGGCGTGACAACTGCGCGCGGTAGCGCTCGATGTAGCCGTCGTTTTCGAGGCGCTTCAGGCGCCGCGCGCAGGGCGTCTCGGAAAGACCCACGGAATCGGCGAGGCGCGCGATCGGCAGGCGGCCGTCGCGCTGCACCGCGGCAAGGATGGCGCGGTCGGTTTTGTCGAGTTCGGTCATGTTGGCGGAATCCTTTTATGGATTTCATGATTGTGGCGGATTCCGCTACGGATCGCCAATCCTGAACCAAAGATGGCCAATAATCCCTCGCCCTCTGGCGGCAACATATCGTCGTAAGAGGACAGGGGCAGCCCATGATTTCCACGCATTTGCTGTTGATTTATCTCGCCGCGCTGGCGGCCATTTACGCGGTGCCGGGGCCGGACATGGCGCTGGTGCTGCAGACCAGCATCGGCCGCGGCGTGCGGCCGGGGATGGCGGCGGCGGCCGGCCTGTCGCTCGCGCGCACCGCGCACGTGACGCTGTCCGCCTGCGGCGTCGCCGCGCTGATTCGCAGCGCGCCGTGGCTGTACGAAGTGATCCGCTACGGCGGCGCGCTCTATCTCGCCTATGTCGCGATCCAGGTGTTCCGCTCGCCCGTGTTCGCGCTCGGCGACGGCGATGCGGCGGCCTCGGCGGGCGAGCTGCGCCAGTCGTTCGTGAAGGGCCTGCTCACCAACCTGCTGAACCCGAAGGCGCTGCTGTTCTGCTCGGTGCTGCTGCCGCAGTTCGTGCGTCCCGAGACCGGGCCGGTCGTGTTGCAGATGTTCGAGCTGGGCGCACTGCTGGTGGCGGCCGGCGTGTGCTTCGACCTCGCGTGCGTGTTCGGCGCGTCGCGGATCGCCGCGTGGATGCGCGCGCATCCGCTCGCGCAGACGGTGCAGCGCTGGACGTTTTCTGCTGCACTGATCGGCTTCGCGCTGCGCCTGTCGATGGACTGAGTGCCGATGCGGCGGCGCGCCGGCGCAGGTCGCGCGGCGCGTCGCCGCACCGGATGAGGGCCGTGTGCAACGCCGGCCCGTGCGTGCGCCCCGTCGCAGAAGGGCATGCGCGCAAATCGTCTGACTGTTCTAAACTCCCTGTTACTTCGCGCTGCGCGAACCCGACCGACCGAACGGAACCGTCTCCCGCCGGCCCTGTCCGATTTCCTGGCTGTTCCGTGCAACGCGGTACCAAGGAGGGTCTGAACATGGCAAGGCATCTTCACGCCGACCGTGAACCCCGAATCGTCGCCGAGTCCAAGTGCCTCGGCCCGTGCGATCCGGCAGAACGCATCCACGTCACGATCATGTTGCGGCGGCAGGAAGAAGGGCAACTCGATACGTTGCTTCACCAGCTCGCCACCGGCGACGCGCAAGCGAAACCGGTGTCGCGCGCCACCTTCGCGCAACGCTTTTCCGCCAATCCCGACGATATTCGCAAGGCCGAGGACTTCGCGCATCGTCATCAGCTGACGGTCGATCGCGTCGATCCCGTTGAAAGCGTCGTCGTGCTGTCCGGCACGATCCAGCAGTTCGAAGCCGCGTTCAGCGTCAAGCTCGAGCGCTTCGAGCACAAGTCGATCGGCCAGTATCGCGGCCGCTCCGGCCCGATCGCGCTGCCCGACGATCTCGGCGATGCCGTCACGGCCGTGCTCGGCCTCGACAGCCGTCCGCAGGCGCGGCCGCACTTCCGGCTGCGACCGCCATTCAAGCCCGCGCGCGGCGGCGCGGCGGGCGTCACGTTCACCCCGATCCAGCTGGCCTCGCTGTACGGCTTCCCGGCCGGCGACGGCGCCGGGCAATGCATCGCGATCATCGAGCTCGGCGGCGGCTACCGCGCGGCCGACATCCAGCAATATTTCCGAGGGCTCGGCATCACGACGCCGCCGACGCTCGTCGACGTGAACGTCGGCACCGGCCGCAACACGCCGACCGGCGACCCGAGCGGCCCGGACGGCGAAGTCGCGCTCGACATCGAGATCGCCGGCGCGATCGCGCCGGCCGCGAAGATTGCCGTGTACTTCGCGCCGAACAGCGACGCGGGCTTCATCCAGGCCGTCAACGCGGCCGTCAACGACACGACCAACAAGCCGTCGGTGATCTCGATCAGTTGGGGCGGCCCGGAAGCGATCTGGCAGGCGCAGTCCGCGCAGGCGTTCAACCGCGTGCTGCAGGCGGCCGCCGCGCAGGGCATCACGGTGTGCGCGGCATCGGGCGACAGCGGTTCGGGCGACGGGCTGCAGGACGGCGCCGATCATGTCGACTTCCCCGCATCGAGCCCGTACGTGCTCGGCTGCGGCGGCACACAACTCGACGCGCTGCCCGGGCAGGGCATCCGCAGCGAGGTCACGTGGAACGACGAGGCAGCCGGCGGCGGCGCGGGCGGGGGTGGCGTCAGCACGCTGTTCGACCTGCCGGCGTGGCAGCAGGGGCTGAAACTCACGCGCGCCGATGGCAGCAGCGCACCGCTCGCGAAGCGGGGCGTGCCGGATGTGGCGGGCGACGCGTCGCCGCAGACGGGCTACGAAGTGTCGATCGCGGGCACGGCCACGGTGATGGGCGGCACGAGCGCGGTCGCGCCGCTGTGGGCCGCGTTGATTGCGCGGATCAATGCGGCGGCGAGTGCGGCGGCGGGCGGTGCGACTGCCGGCTGGATCAATCCGGTGCTTTACAAGAATCCGGGTGCGCTGCGCGACATCACGCAGGGATCGAACGGTACGTACGCGGCCGCGCAGGGCTGGGATGCGTGTACGGGCCTCGGCAGCCCGAACGGCGCGCAGCTCGCCGCGATCCTGACGCGCAAGCCGTCGAGCTGACGGCCGCGGGAGACGTCTTTCCGTATGGCGCGGGCTTCCGGTCCGCGCCTTTTTCTCACCTCCAGGAGCAGCACGATGGGCATCGATTCCGCATCTTCCGGCGGCGTGTATCCGCTGCATCACGGCGACCACAACTCGCATGGCGTGCCGCCGACCATCAACCCGGTCGCGCTGAGCCACGGGCGCGACCAGCCGTTCTTCGATCCGGTCGCGTACGGCAATGGTCCCGACGACTCGGTGACCGACACGACCGAGGCGGCCGCGATCACGCATCACACGATCCTGATCGACGGGAAGCGCATCGCGTACACGGCGACGGCCGGCCACCTCGTGACGGTCGACCCGAGCAGTTCGCAGCCGGCGGCGAAGCTCTTCTACGTCGCGTTCACGGCCGACGGCGCGAAGGAAGAAACGCGGCCCGTGACGTTCTTCTATAACGGCGGGCCGGGCTCGTCGTCGGTGTTCGTGCTGCTGGGGTCGTTTGCGCCAAAGCGCATCAAGACGTCGATGCCGGGCTTCACGCCGCCCGCGCCGTACCAGATGGAAGACAACCCGGACAGCATGATCGACCACAGCGACCTGGTGTTCATCAACCCGGTCGGCACCGGCTATTCGGCTGCGGTTGCGCCGAACAAGAATCGCAACTTCTGGGGCGTCGACCAGGATGCGGATTCGCTGAAGCAGTTCATCAAGCGCTACCTGACGAAGAACAACCGCTGGAATTCGCCGAAATACCTGTTCGGCGAATCGTACGGCACCGCACGCAGCTGCGTGCTCGCGTACAAGCTGCACGAGGACGGCGTCGACCTGAACGGCATTACGCTGCAGTCGTCGATCCTCGACTACCGGCAGGCCGGCAACCCGGTCGGCGCGCTGCCGACCGCCGCGGCCGATGCGTGGTATCACAAGAAACTCGGCGTCACGCCGGCGCCGACCGATCTCGGCGCGTTCGTCGAGGAAGTCGCGCAGTTCGCGCGCACCGACTACCTGACCGCATTGCGCAACGTGCCGCATGCCGACCCGGCCGCCGTGACGAAGCTGTCGCAATACACGGGCATCGACACGGCAACGCTGCAGACCTGGGGGCTCGACATTGCGGGTTACAACGCGCGCGGCAATTCGCTGTTCCTGACGACGTTGCTGCAGGCACAGGGGCTGGCGCTCGGTTCGTACGACGGCCGCGTGACCGGGATCTCGTCGGGCATCGCCGGCAAGATCGACCCGAACTCCGGCGGCAACGACCCGACGATGACGGCCGTGACGGGCGTCTATACGGCGATGTGGAACAGTTACCTGAACGAGCAGTTGAAGTTCACGTCGAGTTCCGCGTTCACCGACCTGAACGACCAGGCGTTCCAGAACTGGGATTTCCATCACACCGACCCGACCGGCGCGCAGCAGGGCATCGACGCGCAGGGGAACGTGATCCTCTACACGGCCGGCGATCTCGCGGCGGTGATGGCGTTGAACGTCGACCTGAAGGTGCTGTCGGCGAACGGCCTCTACGATTTCGTCACGCCGTTCTACCAGACCGTGATCGACCTGCAGCAGATGCCGCTCGAGGATCAGAAGGTGCGGCAGAACCTGTCCGCGCGTTTCTATCCGTCGGGGCACATGGTGTATCTCGACGGCGGCTCGCGCACCGCGCTCAAGCGCGATCTCGCGGCGATGTACGACGCGACAGTCAGCGATACGGGTGCGCGGCTGCGGATTCGTGCGCTGCAGGCGACGAAGACCGGCGGGCACGCGTAACGGTGCCTGTCGGCAGGACGCCGCGCGCAGCCGTGACGGTGCGCGCGGCGTTGTTTTTTGGCGTGGGCGGCCGGCTTACGCGGCCGGCCAGTCGAACATTGTGTACGGCAGCGCGCGCTTGTGGCGCGACGCGTCGTAGAAGCGCAGCACGGTTTCGTACACGTGGTCGGCGACGGGCTTGCCTTCGAGGAAATCGTCGATCTCGTCGTAGGTGACGCCGTACGCGTGCTCGTCGGGGCGCAGCGGGCGCAGTTCCTCGAGGTCGGCCGTCGGCACCTTCATCACGATCAGTTCGTCGCCGCCGAGCGCACGGGCCACCGCGCGCACGCGACGCTTGTTCAGCCCCGCGAGCGGCAGGATGTCCGCGCCGCCGTCACCGAACTTCGTGAAGAAACCCATCAGCGACTCGGCCGCGTGATCGGTGCCGATCACGATGCCGCGCCGCGCGCCGGCCACCGCGTACTGCGCGATCATGCGCTCGCGCGCCTTGACGTTGCCGTGCACGAAGTCCTGCTGGGCCGGCGTCTCGAACGCATGGCCGGACGCGACCAGCGCGGCGAGCATCGCGTCGGCGGCCGGCTTCACGTTGACGGTCAATTCTTCGTCCGCACGGACGAACGAGAGCGCGCGCTGTGCATCGGCTTCGTCGTTCTGCACGCCGTTCGGCAAACGCATCGCGATGAAGCGCGCATCGTAGCCGCCGGCGCGCAGCTTTTCGACCGACAGCTGGGCGAGCCGGCCGGCCGTCGACGAATCGACGCCGCCGCTGATGCCGAGCACGTAGGTCCGCAGGCCGGTTGAACGCAGGTATTGCGCGAGGAACTCGACGCGGCGGGCGATTTCGGCCTCGGCGTCGAAGTGCGGGGCGACGTTCAGTTCGGCAATGATCGCGCGTTGGCGGCTGGCGTAATCGGCGGATGTCATGAAAGGAGTTCCGGAACGAAATCAAGGCGCCCATCATAAGCGCAATCGCGGCGCGGTGCCGCGCCGGGCGTGCGATACGGCGATTTCGCGTTGCATCGGCGAGACGGGCCGCGTCGTCGTGGTGCACGGTGCGCCGGGCGGGTGCGACGATGCCGCGTAACGGGCGTTCGAGCGGCCGGTATGCGATGCGCGTGGCGGCTGGTGTGGGCGCGGCTGCATGGCGCCCCCACACGGTCGGCCGCGTCAGCGCCGCGCGAGCACGACGCCCACCAGCGCGAGCGCGAAGCCGGCGAGCTGGATCGCCGCGAGCGTTTCGCCGAACAGCCAGTAGCCCTGCAGCGCGGCCAGCGGCGGCGCGAGAAACAGCAGCGACGTCGCGCGTGCGGCATTGCCGCGCCGCAGCATCCACATCAGCATCGTGACCGCGCCGCCGGACAGGAACACGACACCCCACACGAGCGACACCCACAGCGCCGGCGCGCCGATCCAGCGCGTCTCGTGCAGCAGCACGACGAAGATGGCCGCGACGATCGCCGCACCGAAGTTCTGGATGGCCACCGCCGTGCGCAGGTCGCTCTGTGCGAGCTTGCCTTTCTGGTACAGCGAGCCGGCTACTCGGAACCGTTCTACGCGTTCCGCAACGACGCCTTGATCCACGCGTCGCGCGAGCTGCACGTGAACCGCAAGATCCACGCGCTCACGATGTCGCACGAGCTGACCGGCAAGAGCCGGC
>NZ_JAAGPC010000145.1:0-22056 GCF_017104595.1 Burkholderia sp. Tr-20390
TCATGCCGCATGAAACGTGCGGCCCGCGCGCGCTCGCCGTCGCTCAGTGCCGCATATGCGGGCGACACAAGCGGCACGCGCCAGTCGAAATCGACGCGCGCGAGCCGCACGCTGGCGCGGGCCGCGGCGGCCGGCACGTCGAGCCGCTGCATGCGCCAGGCGCGGGGGCTTTCAGACGGAGAAACGGAATCGGGCGGGACGAGCATCGACGTGCGGCGGCCTGTGGAAGGAAACGTCCGATGTTAATCGATCAGGCGATATGGCGAACCGTTGCGGCCCGCCGGCGTCGATGCCGAGCGCCGGCGCGTGTCCTCTCGGCATGTGCCAAGCATGACGAGGCCGCCCTATCGCCCGTTCGCGGCAACGCCCGGCACGCCGCTGCCGGGCCCACGCCCGCGCGATGCCGGGTGAATCGCATGCACTTTGCCCGGCGCATCGGCCGGCAGCACGCCGTGCTGCAGCCAGTAGAGCGCGAGCGGCCACAGTGTTTCGGTGAAGCGGCTGTGGAAAAACGCGAAATGGCCGATCGCGTCGACACCGATGTCGGCCGGCGCGATCCGCAGATGCGTGACGTCGCTGCCCGTGTAGTAGCCGACCAGGCGCTCGATCGCCTCGGCCGTGCCGAACCCGTCGTCGTCGAGGCCAATCGCGAGCATCGGCGCCGACAGCCCCGCGAAACGGGCGGGCAACGCGGCGCGGCTCGCGGCGGGTTCGGCGAGCGGGCCGCTCGTATAGCCCTCCTCGAAGCGCGCCTGCGAGCGCACCCACGACAACGCGACGCCGCGCGGCGTGTCCTCCATCCAGCCGAGCCGCTTCGCGGGCACGTAGCCGAACACGGCCGCGAGCACCGGCATCGCAACGTGCCACTTCCACCACATGCGCCGCCGTTCGGCCGGCCGGTAATCGCGCCAGTACGCATACTGCGCGCCGACCGTCACCGCATGCCGCACATTAACGTTCGATGCGGCGAGCCCAAGCGCGAACCCGCCGATGCTGTGCGCGACGACGTCGATCGGCTGGCCCGGAAACGCGTCGCGTGCGTAGTGCAGCGCGGCTTCGCAATCGAGCCGCCCCCAGTCGAGCCAGTTCGCGCGCAGCTTCGCGAGCTGCGCCGGGCGCGACCCGCCGATGCCGCGATAGTCGTAGACGAGCACGTCGCGCCCCTGGGCGAACAGCCAGGCCGCGAAACGGAAGTAGTAGTCGCAACGCACCGACGTCGCGCAATTGATGACCGTCACCGGCCGCACGACACTGCCGCCGCGATGGCGCCATACATGGCCGCGCAATGCATAACCGTCGGCCGCGCGCAGCGTCACCGGCTCGGGCGGCAATGCGTCCGCCGCGCGGGTGCCCTGCGTCATTTCGCTGCCTTCGTTCGATATCGTCATCGTGTCTCCGGTCCCATGCTTCGTGGTCCGTCCGGGTGAGCGCGTCAGTGCCTGCCCACGCCCATGCTTCGCAGCCGGCCGGGGCGTCGCCCGCCCCCTCCTTCACCGCCCGCGCGAGCCTCCATTGAACTTGACGCGCCCCGCGTTCTCAACCAATCTTGCTGCTCCGTTCGCATGAGTCACGCGCATGTCAACGCCGCTCGTCCGCCTCCCGTCGCTCGACCTCGTCCGCGGTTTCGTCGCCGTCGGCCGCCGCATGAGCATCACGCTCGCCGCACAGGACCTGTGCGTCACGCAATCGGCGGTCAGCCGCCAGGTACACGCACTCGAAGCGCATCTCGGCGTCGCATTGCTGCAGCGCGGCTACCGGAAGATCGCGTTCACGCCGGAAGGCGAGCGGCTGTTTCGCGTCGCGGATGCGGCACTGCACGGGCTGCAGGACACCGTCGCGTCGCTCGCGGCCACGCGCGAGCGCCAGCCCGTCACGATCACCGCCAGCATCGGCGTCACCGCGCTGTGGCTGCTGCCGCGGCTCGGGCGGCTGCAGGCGCGCCTGCCGGAGATCGACCTGCGCGTGGCCGCGAACGACAAGGTACTCGATTTGCGCGCCGAAGGCATCGACCTCGGGATCCGCTATTGTCCGCGCGACCGCGCGCCGGCCGGCGCGCTGCGCCTGTTCGACGAGATCGTCGTGCCGGTCGCCCATCCGGCGCTCGCCGCGCGGCCGGTCACGAACGCGGCGGCGATCGCCGACCACGTGCTGCTCGAATTCGACGGGCCGCCGCAACCGCAATTGCAGTGGCGCACGCACCTGCACGCGGCCGGGCTCGGCGACGCGCGCCCGAAAGGCGTGCTGCGCTTCAACCAGTACGACCAGGTGATCCAGGCGGCGATCGCGGGCCAGGGCGTCGCGCTCGGCCGGCTCGCGCTCGTCGCGCCGATGCTCGCGGACGGGCGGCTCGCGGTGCTCGGGCCGCACACGCAGGCGCTGTCGGATGCTTACGGCTACTGGCTGTTCCAGCACGATCCGGCCCCGCGCCGCGAAGTCGCCGACGTGCGCGACTGGATGCTCGCCGAAGCGGCCGAATGCGATGTCGCGATGCGTGCGCACGGCACGGTGTCGGTGTGAGCTGACCCGGCCTCTGCGAACAAACCCGACCGCTGCCGAGCGCCTGCGCCCCGCTCCACCCCGCGCGCCCCTCATCGCATTCCTGCCAAGCATGCCAACCTGACCGAATGATCGCTTGAGCGACGACAGGCCCGATCGTCTAATCGGATCGAGCGCGGCCGTGTTGCCGCGCGCCTTCATCCGGAGACACGCATGACCCCGATCGAGCAGGAAGTCCGCCGCCGCTGGCTGCCCGTCCTGGCCGGCGGCCTGATCATGGGCGCCGCGCTCGGCATCCGCCACGTGCAGGGCCTGTTCCTCGCGCCGGTGTCGCTCGACCACGGCTGGTCGCGCGAAGCGTTCGGGCTCGCCCTCGCGCTGCAGAACCTGATCTGGGGCGTCGCGCAGCCGTTCACCGGGATGGTCGCCGACCGCTTCGGCTCGCTGCGCGTGATCATCGCCGGGATGCTGCTGTATGCGGCCGGGCTCGTCACGATGGCGCATGCGGCGACGACCGGCATGTTCACGGTCGGCGCCGGGCTCGTGATCGGCATCGCGCTGTCGGGCTCGGCGTTCGCGTCGATCTATGGCGCGCTGAGCCGCCTGTTTCCGCCCGACCGGCGCGGCTGGGCGCTCGGCGTCGCGGGCGCGATCGGCGGGCTCGGCCAGTTCTGCATGGTGCCCGTCGCGCAGACGCTGATCGGCGGCATCGGCTGGCGGCACGCATTCATCGCACTGGCGCTCGTCGCGGCGCTGCTTGCACCGCTCGCCATGCTGCTACGCGACCGACCCACGCAGGCTGCCGGCGCCGCCGGCCCCGACCAGTCGATCGGCGAAGCCGTGCGCGAGGCGTTCGCACATCGCGGCTTCTGGCTGCTGAACGCGGGCTTCTTCGCATGCGGCTTCCAGCTCGCGTTCATCGCGACGCATCTTCCCGCGTACCTGCTCGACCACGGGCTGCCGGCACGCCACGCGAGCATCGCGCTCGCGCTGATCGCGCTGACCAACGTGGCCGGCACCTATGCGTGCGGACATCTCGGCGGGCTGCTGCGGCGCAAGTACGTGCTGTCGGTGCTGTACCTCGTGCGTGCGCTCACGATGGCCGTGTTCGTCGCAGCACCCCTGTCGCCCGCGAGCGTCTACGTGTTCGCGGCGGTGATGGGATTCACGTGGCTCGGCACCGTGCCGCTGACGAACGGCGTGATCTCGCAGGTGTTCGGCGTGCGCTACATCGCGACGCTGTTCGGCTTCGTGTTCTTCGGACACCAGCTCGGCAGCTTCTTCGGCGTCTGGCTCGGCGCGGTGGTGTACGACGCGACGCATTCGTACCTGCCGCTGTGGATCGGCTCGATCGCGCTCGGCGTACTCGCGGCGTTGCTGCACCTGCCGATCAACGACGCGCGCGTCGCGCGTCCCGCATCGGGTAACGCGGCATGGGCATGATCCGCGCGGCGCTGGCCGCCGGCACGCTCGCGTTCGTCGCGTGGTGCGGCGCGGCCTATTTCAGTTCGGGCGTCGCGTACGCGCTGCTCGAACACGTCGCGTTCTGCAATTGACGCGGTAATCCGGAGCGTGCGGTCAGCGGCGCTTCGGCAATGCCGCCAGCGCATCGAGCGCGCGGGCACGCGCGGCCGCATGCTCGACGAGCGGCGCCGGATAGTCGACACCGAGCCGCACACCGGCCGCGTCGAGCTCCAGCGGCGACGCTTCCCACGGCGCGTGGATCGAGGCGTTGTCGAGACCGGCAAGCTCGGGCACCCAGCGCCGCACGTACGCGCCGTCCGGATCGAACTTCTGCCCCTGCGCGACCGGATTGAAGATGCGGAAATACGGCGCGGCGTCGGCGCCGCACCCGGCCACCCACTGCCAGCTCGCCGCGTTGTTCGCGGGATCGGCGTCGACCAGCGTGTCCCAGAACCACGCTTCGCCCGCGCGCCAGTCGATCAGCAGATGCTTGATCAGGAACGACGCGACGACCATCCGCACGCGGTTGTGCATCCAGCCGGTCGTCCACAGTTCGCGCAGGCCCGCATCGACGAGCGGATAGCCGGTCAGCCCGCGCTGCCATGCGTGCAGCGCGGCGGGATCGTCACGCCACGGCATCGCGTCGAACTGCGCGCGGAAGTTGTCGGTCGCGAGCGCCGGGAAGTGATACAGCAGCGTGTAGCTGAACTCGCGCCAGCCGAGTTCGCTCAGGAATTTGTCGGCGTCCGCGGCAAGCGCCGCGCCGCCTGCGCTCGCGGCCCCCTGCACCGCATGCCACACCTGTCGCGGCGACACGTTGCCAAAGCGCAGGAACGGCGAAAGGCGGCTCGTCGCGGGACGGTCGGGCAGATCGCGCGCGTCCGCATAGCCGGCGAGCGATGTCGTCAGGAACGCGTCGAGCTGCGCGTGCGCGCCGGCTTCGTCGGGCATGGGCCACGCCTCGCGCAGGCCGCCGGCCCAATCCGGCGAATGCGGCCGCAACGCAAGCGCGTCGAGCGCCAGCGCGCGGTCACGCAGGGTTTTCGGCCACGGATGAAACGCGATCCGCTCGGGTTCCGGCAGCGGCGCGGCGACCGTGCGATCCCGTCGCGCCGCTCGCCAGTACGCAGTGAATACCTGATACGGGGTGCCGCTGCCCGTCAGCACCTCCCATGGCTCGTTCAGCAGGCTGCCGTTGCTGCTCTCGACCGTGACGCCGCGCGCCTTGAGCGACGCCTTCAGCGCCGCGTCGGCGTCGCGCTGCGGTTGCGCGTAGCGACGGTTCCAGTACACGGCTTGCGCGCCCGTGTCGTGCACGATGCGGTCGATCTCGCGCGGCGCGTCGCCGCGCAACAGCAGCAGCCGCCCGCCATGACGCGCGAGCGCCGCGTCGAGCCCGGCCAGCGACCCGTGCAGCCACCAGCGCGCCGCGCCGCCGAGCGCCCGCCCGGCGCCGTCGCCCATGTCGTCGACGAATACGCAGATGAGCGGCCGGCCCGATTCCACCGCGCGTGTGAGCGCGGGCTGGTCGGTCACGCGGAGATCGTCGCGGAACCAGACGATCGCGGGAGCAATGGACGGCTTGGCGGACACAGGCACCTCGATGACGAAAGCGGAAAGAGACGCGTATTGTCGCGGCTGCGCTGCGTGGTGTCGACGGTCTGCGCGCATGATGCGCCGGCGCGCCCCGGCCGCCGACCGTCGCGACAATCGCACCACCCCGCCGCCCCGGTGAAACGCCTTAGTCCATTCCGACGATTCTTCGCCGCGTGTGCCGGCCTACGCTCGATATCGGGTGCCCTGCGCTGCGCGGCACGTGCCGGCGAAAACGCCCCGCACGTCCCGAGCCACACCCGTCACGCGCGCCGACCGATACCGGCGCGGCTCCTTCCGACCGCCGCGAAGCGTCCCGCCACCCGGGGTAGGCGCGGTTTCATCCGATCCGATACATCGCCATGACCAAACCCTCGAATCTCGTCACCTCGATCACCGTCGACATCGACGCACCGGCCTCCGTCGTCTGGGAAGTGCTGACCGACTTCCCGCGCTACGGCGAATGGAACACGTTCTGCGTCGGCTTCGAAACGACCGGCAGGCTCGGCGACTTCGTGCACATGCAGGTGCGCATCCCGGGCACGGAGACCGTGGTTCCCGTCAACGAGATCCTCGTCGCGTACGAACCCGAGCGCCTGCTGTCGTGGGAGCAACGCCCGACCGCCGACAACAAGGACGCCGCGCGCCGCGACCAGTACATCGACGCGATCGGTGCGGAGCGCTGCCGCTATTTCACGACCGACCAGTTCCTCGGCGTCAACGCGGACACGATCATGCAGAACCACGGCGCTTGGGTGAAACAGGGTTTCGACCAGTGCGCGCGCGACGTGAAGCAGCGCGCCGAGGCGCTCCACGCGGCACGCCGGCGCAACGGCGCGTGACCGGGAGCCGCCGATGCTCGACCTGCAAACGCTGTCCGACCATCACGACATCCGCGAGCTGATCGTCGCGTATTCGACTGCGATCGACACGCGCGACTTCGACGCGCTCGACGCGGTGTTCACCCCTGACGCTGCGATCGACTATCGCGCGATGGGCGGCATCGCCGGCCGCTATCCGGAGGTGAAGGCGTGGCTGCGCACCGTGCTGCCGCAGTTTCCGCAGTACCAGCACATGGTCGGCAACCTGTCGATCCAGCTCGACGGCGACACCGCGCGCAGCCGCACGATCTGCTTCAATCCGATGGAAGTCGCACTGCCCGACGGCGGCACGCAGGTGATGTTTCTCGGGCTGTGGTACGTCGACCGGTTCGTGCGCACCGCGCAAGGTTGGCGCATCGCCGAGCGCGTCGAGGCGCGTTGCTACGGTCACAACGTGCCGGCCGTGCTTGCAGGCGCGACCGGTTGACCCATCGCGATGTGCGCGCCGTGCGAGGGTTGCGCGGCGCACGCAGTTCGGACCGCCGCTTGAATCAATCGAGCCTGAACGCGGCCTCGAATCGCTCGGCGAACGCGTCGAATTCCGTTTCCGGCAAATGGTTGATGCCGCCGGCGCGCTTGCGCCCGCCGCCGGTCGGAAAGCCGCGACAGAACTCGTCGGCGCCGAGCGGTCGGCCATCGGGCACGCGCACGCTGACGACGAGCCCGCCGTCCGCGCGCGGCGACAGCACCGCGAGCGCCGCATGCGGCGCATTGCGCATCCGCTCGTTCGCGAGCATGCCGGTCGCGCGCCGCGCCCACGGATGATCAGGCATCCGGACCAGCGTCGCACCGGGCACCTCGCGCAGCGGCGCGAGTGCGCACGCGCGCGCCATGTCGTCGCGGTAGCCGTCGCGCAGCGCGGCGAACACGGTTGTCGCGCGCACGAAATCGAGCGGGTCGACGCACGGCAGCATCGCATCGGCAAGTGCGGCCGGGTCGAAATGCAGATCGCCGACACACTCGCCGTACGCGTTGTAGTTCAGGTAGAGCCCGAGTTCGGCGAGCGTGTCGCGCTCGGCGTCGCCAATCCGATGCTCACTTGCAAGCGCGCGGCCGAGCGCCGGCAACTCGTCGCCGAACGCCGCAACGATCGCCCAGCGCACGTGCCGGCCGTCGAGATAGCGGTTCACGATCGCGCTCGTGCAGACGTCGGCCGCCGTGTCGATGTGCGCGTCGAAGCGCGGATCGTCGGGCAGTTCGCCCGCGAAGTGATGGTCGAAATAGCGGACCGTCGCGCCGTCGCGCAGCAGCCGCGCGCACGCGTCGCGATTCTGGTCGTGCGACACGTCGAGCACGGTGACGATGTCGCCCGCCCGCGCGTCGATCCGCTCGAGCAGCTTGATGTCGCGTTTCACGCCCGTCACGAGCGTGCCGTGCACGCCCTCCGCGAGCCGCAGTTGCTGAAGCGCGCACAGCCCGTCCGCGTCGCCGTTGAATGCAAAGAAGTGTCGTGTGTCGTGGTTGTCCTGCATGTTCCCTTGCTCCATCGTCAGGGCATGAAATCGCCGCCATTCGCGTCGAGCGTCGCGCCCGTCACCGCATTCGCATAGTCCGACGCGAGGAACAGCGCAGCGCGCGCGCAATCGTCGTCGGTCGGCAGCTTCGCGAGCGCGATGCTCGACGCGATCGGCGCGATGACCTGCTCTTCCGTCATGCCGTACTCGGCAGCCGCCTGCCGGAAATACGTCTGGGTCGGCACGCCCCACATCCACCCCATGTGGATGCTGTTCGCACGAATGCCGTGCACGCCGAGTTCGCGCGCCAGGTATTTTGCCGCAACCGCGAGCGCCCCCTTCGATACAGCGTAGCCGCCTTCCCCTGCAAACGGCTTGCGGGTCGCCTGCGTGTTGATCATCACGATCGCGCCGCGCTTGTGCCGCTTCATGTCCGGCACGACTTCCTGCGTGAGCGCCATCGTGCCGAACACGTTGGTGTCGAACACCGCGCGCCAGCCGTCGAGGTCAGCCTCCTCCACCGGTTCCGGAAACGTGCCGTGCACGAATGCGCTGTTCACGAGCGCGTCGATCCGGCCGAAGCGCGCGACGGCCTGCGTCGCGAGCTGCCGGCATTGTGCTCGGTCGGTGATGTCGGTCTGCACCTTCAGCACGTCGCAGCCGACGCCGAGTGCATGGATTCGCGCTGCGGCGTCGTCGAGCTTTTCCATCGTGCGCGCCGCGACGACCACGCCGCGCGCGCCCTCGCGCGCGGCCTCGACGGCGAGCTTCACACCGAGCCCCGGCCCGATCCCGGAAATCACGACGATCTTGTCCTTCAGCAACATGGGTTGTCTCCTGGTTGTCGTTGATCTCGCGAGCAATGGCCGTCAGCCGGCCGCCCGCAGGTACCGCGCGCGATACGCGGCGAAGTCGCGCGCGAGCTGTGCATCGGTGAAGCCGAAGCGCGCGATCGAATAGTCGTGCGGGGCACGCTTGTCGCGGCCGTTGCGCGCCATCCAGTCCGTCATCGCCGTGCGCTGCCGCGCATCGAGCGGCATCCCGGCAAACGCGTATACGGCCTCGGCCACGCCGAGCGGATTCGACACCGTGTCCTCGAAGCGCACGTCGAGGAAGCGGTCCGCCGGCAGCGCGTCGCGCGCCGCCATCGCCGCGCCGATCGCGCGCGCCATCCCCGCATTCCACTGCGCGCCGACGGCGAGCGGATCCGGATCGTCTGCATACATCTGCCACAACGTGTGCGCCATGCTCGCCATCGACGGAATCGTCTGCGCCGGATCGCGGTGCGTGAGCACGACCTGCGCACGCGGAAACACCCGGCACAGCACGTCGAGCGCATGCAGGTGCTGCGGCGTCTTCAGCAGCCAGCGCAAGGCCGGCGCGACGCCGCGCTGCGACTTCTGCCATTGCAGGAACTGCAGCATCCGCTTCAGGTACGTATAGACCGGCGTGAGATCCTGTCGCGCGAGCCACGCCGTGTAGCGCGGCACGTTCGCGTACGAATCCATCGCGCACACGAACGCATGCTCCATCAGCATGAACTCCTCGTCGGCGAGCATCGCATCGAGCGGATGGATCGTCAGGATCTGCGGGATGCAGTCGATCATCGTCGCGACCTCGGCCTGCGCACGCGCGATGCGCACCGTCGGCTCGGCGAGCGTCTCGCCTGCAAGCGGCGCCGGGTAGCGGGTTTCCCACCACGCGGCCGCATGGAAGCGCGGGTCGACGGCCAGCAGGCGCTGAAGCAGCGTCGTACCCGTGCGCGGCAGGCCGACGATCACGAGCGGATCGTCGATCGCGATGTCCGCGATTTCCGGATGACGCCGGAAGTAGTCCTCGATGACGAGCCGGTTCACGAGCTGGCCGACGAGCTTCTCGCGCATCATCTCCGCGCCGCGCGCGGACAGCTTCGCTTCGTCGATCAGCGACGCGCACATCACGTCGAGGGCTTCGCGATACGGCCCGTCACCGAACACGGTGAGCCCGCCCGTGCGCGACATGGCTTCGGCGATCAATCCGTCGGGCGCGAGCAGCGTGCGGGTTCGATCCAGCGGCGCGTTCATGCGGCCTCCTTCAGCGTCGCGAGCTTCACCACCCGCGTGCGCGGATGCACCGGCTGCGCGGCGCCCACCCAGCGCCAGCAGATCGTGCCGGTGCGATGCCCGGCCGTATCAAGCCAGTTCTCATTGCCGGGCCGCGCGGCCGCGACGACCACCGTCACGCCGCCGTCCGCATTCCGCCGCGCGCTGTGCTTGTTCAAGCAGATATCGAAGTGCCGGTAATCAAGCGATTCCATCCAGTAGTTGTTGAGCTGCACGTTCCAGAAGTCGCAGTCGGGCACGGTGTCGACGTCGATCACGAGTGCTTCGTCATCGGCCAGCGACCAGCACGAGTGGTAGTAGTAGATGTTCGGATCGCCGCCGACCGACTGGCACAGCGCCTGGTCGGCGGGCGGCAGCGCATTCACGTGCGGCCGGTAGCTCGCGGCCCAGTCCGCGAACAGCGTCGACGTCTGCTCGACGAACTGCGCGGCGCGCGTGAGGCCGCCCTGCAGCACGAGCGGGTCGAGCGGCGCCGGGCGATCGTCGGCGCCGATGCGCTCGATCTTCAGTTGTGCCGGCGTTTCCGCGCGCCGGTCGAGGAAGGTCTGGCGTACCAGCAACGCGTTGGTGCCCGGCTCCATGCGCACCCAGTTGCCCGCACGCGGCGTCTCGCTCAGCACGATCTCGAAGCTGCCGTCCGGCGCGATCTCGAGCTGCTTCGCGTCGAGAAAGCCCGTCTGCAACATCTTGCCGTCGGTCTCGTAGCCGCCCTTCTGCGTGCCGAAGCTCAGGTAGGCCACCGTGCCGCGCCGCCCCGTCACGCGGTATGCGCAGCGGCCGTCGAGCCGTGCGTACTGGTACAGGTTGTCCGGATTGTCGGCGCCGATCTTCGCGGTCTCGTGCGACGGCGAGAAGAAGCCGGGCCATGCACCGTCCGCGAACTCGACGTGCATCTCGAGCGCGATGCGCAACAGCCGGCTCAGATAGCGGAATCCTTCCGCGCGCGTCAGCGAATCGTCCGGCGCCTCGGCGCGCAGGATCTGTTCTCCGCTGCGTTTCAGGGTGTCGCAGAAATCGGCCCAGGTCTGGCCCGAAAGCAATTGCGTGGCACGTGTGTCGTCCGTCATGTGTTCTCTCCGCCGATGGTCGAGCGCTCACCTTAAGCGTCGCCGTCGCGCGCCACTTCGTCCGGGTGGACTAAGGAAAGATCCGCGCCACCGCCGTGTCGCGATTTAGTCCACCCGGACGAAGAGCGGCATGCCGCTCGCTCGATACCGTCGGTGTCATGCACGAAACGCCGCACATGTCGCGCGGCGCCGGCATGAAACAAGGAGACGAACGATGTTGACCCACTTGGAGCGGCTGGAGGCCGAAAGCATCCACATCATGCGCGAGGTGGTCGCCGAGAGCGAGAACCCGGTGATGCTGTATTCGATCGGCAAGGACAGCTCGGTCATGCTGCATCTCGCGATGAAGGCGTTCTACCCGGCGAAACCGCCCTTTCCGCTGCTGCACGTCGATACGACCTGGAAATTCCGCGAGATGATCGCGTTTCGCGACGAGACGGCCACGCGCCTCGGCCTCGACCTGCGTGTGCACATCAACCCTGAAGGCATCGCGAACGGTATCGATCCGTTCACGCACGGCTCGGCCGTGCACACCGACGTGTGGAAGACGCAGGGGCTCAAGCAGGCGCTCGATCATTACGGCTTCGACGCCGCGTTCGGCGGCGCGCGCCGCGACGAGGAGAAATCGCGCGCGAAGGAGCGCATCGTGTCGCTGCGCTCGGAACAGCACCGCTGGGACCCGAAGCGCCAGCGCCCCGAGCTCTGGTCGCTGTACAACGCGCGCAAGCGCAAGGGCGAAAGCCTGCGCGTGTTCCCGATCTCCAACTGGACCGAGCTCGACATCTGGCAGTACATCCAGCTTCACGACATCCCGATCGTGCCGCTCTACTTCGCGAAGGAACGGCCCGTGGTCGAACGCGACGGCGCGCTGATCATGGTCGACGACGAACGCCTGCCGCTGCGCGAAGGCGAAGTGCCGCAGATGCGCAAGGTGCGCTTTCGCACGCTCGGCTGCTATCCGCTGACGGGCGCGATCGACAGCGACGCGACCTCGCTCGACGACATCCTGCAGGAGATGCGCGAGACGCGCACGTCCGAACGGCAGGGACGACTGATCGACAGCGATTCGGCCGGTTCGATGGAAAAGAAGAAACAGGAGGGATATTTCTGATGGCACACGTTCTCACCGCGCCCGAGGCGCTCGCGCACCACGCACCCGAGGCAAGCGCCGCCGACGAAGCGCACGCACCAACCCAGGACCTGCTGCGCTTCATCACGTGCGGCAGCGTCGACGACGGCAAGAGCACGCTGATCGGCCGCCTGCTCTACGAATCGAACATGCTGTTCGACGACCAGCTCACGCAGCTCGAGGCCGATTCGAAGAAGGTCGGCACGCAGGGCGGCGAACTCGATTTCGCACTGCTCGTCGACGGCCTGTCGGCCGAGCGCGAGCAAGGGATCACGATCGACGTCGCGTACCGCTTCTTCGCGACCGCGCGACGCAAGTTCATCGTCGCCGATACGCCCGGCCACGAACAGTACACGCGCAACATGATCACCGGCGCGTCGACCGCCGATCTCGCCGTGATCCTGATCGATGCGCGCAAGGGGGTGCTCACGCAGACGCGCCGCCACAGTCATCTCGTCGCACTGATCGGCATCAGGCGCGTGGTGCTCGCGATCAACAAGATGGATCTCGTCGACTACGACCGCGCCGTGTTCGAGCGCATCGACGCCGACTATCGCGCGTTCGCGGCCGAGCTCGGGCTGGCGGAGATCGTCAGCATCCCGATGTCGGCGCTGCGCGGCGACAACGTGATCGCACCGAGCGCGCGGATACCCTGGTACGCGGGCCCGACGCTGATGCAGCATCTCGACACGCTGCCGCTCGCCGCGCGCGTGACGCGCGACGAGCCGTTCCGGCTGCCGGTGCAGTGGGTCAACCGCCCGCACCTGAACTTCCGCGGTTACGCGGGCAGCATCGCATCGGGCGAGATCCGCGTCGGCGAGCGCGTGCGCGTGCTGCCGTCCGGCAAGGAGAGCCGCGTCGCGTCGGTCATCACGCAACGCGGCGAAAGCGACCTCGCGCGCGCCGGCGACGCGGTGACGCTCACGCTCGCCGACGAGATCGACATCAGCCGCGGCGACATGATCGCGCGCGCGGACGCGCCGCCTGAAGTGGCCGACCAGTTCGAGGCGACGCTCGTGTGGATGCACGACGCGCCGCTGCTGCCCGGCCGCCCGTATCTCGTGAAACTCGGCACGCAGACGGTCGGCGCGACCTGCGCGACGCCGAAGTACAAGATCGACGTGAACACGCGCGAGCATCTCGCGGCGCGCACGCTCGCGCTCAACGAGATCGGCGTGTGCAACCTGAGCCTCGACCGGCCGGTCGCGTTCGACCCATACGACCGTAACCGCCACACGGGCGGCTTCATCGTGATCGATCGCATCACCAACGACACGGTCGGCGCCGGGATGCTGCACTTCGCGCTGCGCCGCGCGCACAACGTGCACTGGCAGGCGGTCGACGTCGACCGCGCCGCGCGTGCCGCGCAGAAGGCGCAGACGCCGCGCATCGTGTGGCTGACGGGCCTGTCGGGCGCCGGCAAGTCGACGATCGCGAATCTCGTCGAGAAACGCCTGCATGCACTCGGCAAGCACACGTACCTGCTCGACGGCGACAACGTGCGGCACGGGCTCAATCGCGATCTCGGCTTCACCGAGGCCGATCGCGTGGAGAACATCCGGCGCGTCGCCGAAGTCGCGCGGCTGATGCTCGATGCGGGGCTCATCACGTTCGTGTCGTTCATCTCGCCGTTCCGCGCGGAGCGCGACATGGCGCGCGCGCGGGTCGGCCAGGACGAGTTCGTCGAGGTATTCGTCGACACGCCGCTCGCGGTGGCCGAGGAGCGCGATCCGAAGGGCCTGTACAAGAAGGCGCGGCGCGGCGAGCTGAAGCACTTCACGGGCATCGATTCGCCGTACGAACCGCCCGCGCAGCCCGAACTGCGCGTCGACACGGTCGCCGAGTCGCCGGAAGAAGCGGCCGATCGGATCGTCGCGTACCTGCTGCGCGAGCGCGCGGCGTAAGCGCGGCAAGCGGGCAGCCCGGCAGTTGGCCGACAGCCCGCGTCGCCTACTCCGTTCGGATGACGCGGGCCGCCGGGCGGCCGGTATGCTGGTCCGGGAATCCTTCATCCCGACCAGGAGAACACGAGCATGTCCATCGCGCTGGCGCCCGGCGATCCGGCCGCGCACGACGGTTTCGACGACGCGGCGTGGACGGCGCGCGAACTCAGCGCGTGGCTGGGGCTCGTGTATCAGGGCCCGTCTGAGCCCACCCCGTGGGCCGGCTTCCTCGAAGCGGCTCGCGCGCGGCTCGACGCGCGCTTCACGACGCTGGTGCTGCGCAACCCGGGCGGCGCACGGCACGGGCTCATCATCAACGCGTCGGCGCATGGCCCGCTGCTGCCCGGCGAGCCGTCATACAGCGAGCAGTTCTACGCGCTGTGCCCGTTTCTCGACCAGCCGCCCGGCCAGGTCTTCACGGCCGACCGGCTGTTCGGCGAAACCGCGTGGCGCGCGCACGATTTCTACCGGCAGTACCTGCAGCCGCTCGACCTGCGCTACATCCTCGGCGCGAACCTGCGTGGCGAACGTGGCGTCGAATGCGCGTTCTTCGTGAGCCGCGCGCACGGCGGCCGCGATTTCGACGCGGCCGAGCGCGCGCAGGTCGCGACGCTGCTGCCGCACCTGCAGCGGGCGGTCGAGCTGCACGCGGCGTTCGACGTGCTCGATGCCGAACGCGCGCTGTATGCGGGTACCGTCGACCGGCTCGACGTCGGCACCGCGATCGTCGACGAGGACGGCCGCGTGATCAAGCGCAACCGCATCGCCGAGCGGCTGATCGAACAGCAGGACGGGCTGTGCGTGCGCCAGGAGCGACTTCACGCGTCGTGCCCGCTCGACGAACGCCGGCTGCAAAAGGCGCTGCAGGCCGCGCTCGAGCATTTCCGCGCGGGCGCGCTCGCGCGCATCGAAGCCACCACGCTGTCACGCCCCGGCGGCGCGATGCCGCTGAGCGTGCTGCTGCGCCCGCTCGCGCCCTACCGCGGCGCCGAGGACCGCCGGCACCGGCCGGCCGTCGCCGTGTTCGTGCGCGATCCGGCGTCGTCGCCGCAGACGTCGCGCGACATGCTGCACCGGCTGTTCCGGCTCACGCCGATGGAAACCGAAATCGCGCTGCTGCTCGTCGACGGGCTGACGCTCGACGAAGCGGCCGCCGCGACCGGCATCACGAAGAACACCGCGCGCGCGCACCTGCGCGGCATCTTCGCGAAGACGGGCGCGACGCGACAGGCCGTGCTCGTGAAGACGCTGCTCAACAGCGTCGTGTCGATGGCGTAGTCGCGGCGACGGCTGCCGCCGGGCGGGCTGTCCGGCCGATGCCCCCGCGCACGCAGCGCGGGCCGCGACCGAAGACGCGGCAATTGGCGCCTACCCGTCTCATGTCATACGTCATCAGACATGAACAAGTCACCGACGCGCCTCGTGAAATTCCCCAATATTTGGGCAATTTTCGGGTAAACCCGCGACGTCTTCATCGACACTCAGGCGTACCATGTCATACGACGACATACTACACAGACCGCCACCCGGATGCCGACGCGGGCCACCGCCCCGTCCGCCGCCGCCCGACCGGAGACACGCTTGAACCCGCCCTCGCACACTCTGCCCGGACGCGACCCGCTCGCGTCCGCCGTCTCGAAAGTGAAGTGGCACGTGCTGCCGCTCGTGCTGATCATGTTCATCGCGAACTACATCGACCGCGTGAACGTCGGCTTCGTCGATCGCCACCTCGAGGCGTCGATCGGCATCGGCGCGGCCGCGTACGGCCTCGGCGCCGGGCTGTTCTTCGTCGGCTACGCGCTGTTCGAGGTGCCGTCGAACCTGCTGATGCAGCGCTACGGCGCACGCATCTGGCTGGCCCGGATCATGGCGACGTGGGGCATCGTCGCGGCCGCGATGGCGTTCGTGTGGAACGACACGTCGTTCTACGCGCTGCGCTTCCTGCTCGGCGCGGCCGAGGCCGGCTTCTTCCCCGGCGTCGTGCTGTACCTGTCGCAATGGCTGCCGCCGCAGGAGCGCGGCAAGGCGATGGCGATCTTCCTCGGCGGCTCCGCGTTCGCGTCGGTGCTGTCCGGGCCCGTTACCGGCGCGCTGCTGTCGATCCGCGGTTTCGGCCTCGAAGGCTGGCAATGGATGTTCCTGATCGAAGGGCTGTTCTCGGTCGCCCTGTGCGGCGCGAGCTGGCTGCTGCTGAAATCGCACATCCGCGACGCGACCTGGCTCACGGCCGAAGAACGCTCGGCGCTCCAGAACGCGCTCGACGACGAGCGCGCGACGCGCGACGTCCGCTCGAACGTGCCGGTGCGCGCCACCGCGCTGCTGCGCGACCCGCAGATCATGCTGTTCTGCTTCCTGTATTTCTCGATCCAGCTGACGATCTACGCGGCGACGTTCTGGCTGCCGACGATCATCCGCAAGATGGGCGGGCTCACCGATTTCCAGGTCGGCCTGTACAACACCATTCCGTGGATGATCGCGATCGGCGCGATGTACGGCTTCGCGGTGCTGTCGTCGAAGTGGAAGCATCCGCAGCGCTGGCTCGCGGTCGCGCTGGTGCTCGCCGCGTGCGGGCTGTTCGCGTCGACGTCGCACGATCCGGTATGGTCGTTCGCGTCGATCTGCTTCGCCGCGCTCGGCTTCAAGGCCGCCTCGTCGCTGTTCTGGCCGATCCCGCAGGGCTATCTCGACACGCGCGTGGCCGCGGCCGTGATCGCGCTGATCAACTCGGTCGGCAACCTCGGCGGCTTCGTCGCACCGACGGCGTTCGGCTATCTGAAGCAACATACGGGTTCGATCACGGGCGGACTGTATGCGCTCGCGGTCGCTTCGCTCGTCGCCGCGGTCGCCGCGCTGTTCGCGCGCACGCACCGGCGCAGCGATCCGCCGCGCGGCCTGCCGGCCGACGAATCCTTCACGAACGCTGCGATGCTCCGCCATGCCGAACACTGACCGCCTGACCGTCGTCCTCTCGAATGCCGCCGACGGCGACCTCACCACCTTCTCGCTCGCGGCCGACGGCACGCTTGCGCCGCTCACCCGCTATCCCGCGGCCGACGTCGCGATGCCGATCGCCGTGCCGGCCGACCGTGCGCGGCTCTACGTCGCGACGCGCGGCGAACAACCGACGATCGTCGCGTTCCGCGTCGTGCCCGCCACCGGCGCGCTCGTGCGCATCGGCACCACCGCGATCGACGCGAGCCATGCGTACCTGTCGCTCGACCGCAGCGGCCGCTGGCTGCTCGGCGCGTCGTACGGCGGGAATTCGCTGAGCCTCTACGACGCCGCGCGCGTGCGCGACGGCGACGGCACGCCGCTGCAGGTCACGGGCGGCATCGCGAACGCGCACGCGGTGATCGTGTCGCCGGACAACCGTTTCGCGTACGTCAGCTCGCTCGGCTCGGATCGCGTGTTCAGCTTCGCGCTCGTCGAGGACGCGGCCGGCCTGCGCGCGCTCGAACATGGCGAAACGCGCGTGCCGGCCGGGTTCGGCCCACGTCACCTGCAATTCGCGGATGACGGCCGCACGCTCGTCGTCGTCAGCGAATTCCAGGCCACGCTCGCGACGTTCGCGCGCGACCCTGAAACCGGCCGGCTCGGCGATGCGCATGTGAGCGTGCGCCATCCGGCCATCGCCGAACTCGCGCAAGGCCATGCGCGGCCGCCCGCACCCACCGAACCGTCCGTCTGGGCCGCCGACCTGCACCTGACGCCCGACGAGCGTTTCGCCTACGTCAGCGAACGCACGTCGAGCCGCCTGCTCTGCTATCGCCGCAGCGAAGACGGCACGTTCGAACCCGCGCACGCGACCGCCACCGAAACGCAGCCGCGCGGGTTCGCGATCGACCCGTCGGGACGCTGGCTCGTCGCCTGCGGCGAACAGTCTGAATTCGTGTCGGTGTATGCGATCGCGCCGGACGACGGCGCACTGTCGCCGCACGCACGCGTGCCGGGCGGACGCGGGGCGAACTGGGTCGCGATCGTCTGAAGCCGTGACACGCGGCGCATGACGCGGCAGGCCCGCCACGCAGGCCGGTGCGTAACCGCGTTCAGCGCCGCTCGCTCGGCGCGACGCCCGTCCAGCGCTTGAACGCGCGCGTGAAATTGGCGCGATCCGTATAGCCGACGCGCGCGGCGATCTCGTCGACCGGCAGCCGCGTGCCTTCGAGCAGCCGCAGCGCATCACGCAACCGGATCTCGTCGAGCAGCGTCGAATAGGTCGCGCCGTACTCGGCGAGCTTGCGCTTGAGCGTGCGCGCCGACACATGCAGCTCGCGCGCGACGTCGTCGACCGACGGATAGCCGCCTTCGCCGCAGATCAGCAGGTTGCGCACGCGCTCGACGATGCTTTCCGCATAGCCGAGCCGCGCGAGCTCGGCCTCGCACTGCTGCACGATCATCTGCGCGGTATGCGCGTTCGCGGTGCCGATCGGCTCGTCGAGCAACGCGGCGTCGCAGCGGATGCGGTTCGCGCTCGCGTCGAAATGACAGCGCGGCAGCCGCGCGCGATAACGCTCGAACCACGGCGGCTCCGGCCATTCGAAATGGAGTTCGGCACGCGACTGCAGCGTGCGCCCCGGCACCGGATGCAGCAGCGAGTTGAACAGGATCGCCGTCTCGACCAGGAAGTTCTCGACCGCGAACTGCCGCAGCCGGCCGAGCGGAAACGCCTCGAGCACGTCGATGTCGACAATTCCGTCGAGTTGCGCGAGCCGCACCGAGAAGAACGGCACGCGCGTCGGCAGATAGCGGATGCCGAGCGCGATCGCCTCGCCGAGCGTCGCGCAGCTCATCAGCCCGAAGCCGATCAGTCCCGCTTTCGTCAGGCTGCTGCGCAGGCCGATCTCGATCGCGATCGACGGGTCGTCCGTCGCGTCGAGCAGGTTGAACACGATCGCCGCCTGTTGCAGCGGCGTGATGCGCGCATCGGGCTGCGCGAGCCGGTCGCGCTCGACGCCCGAACCGGCCAGCACGCGGCCGCCGTCGATGCCGCGCTCCTCGGCCAGCATCAGCATGAACAGCGCATACGCGGACGACACCGTCGCCTTGTTCAGCTGGCGGGCGGCATCCGGGACGGACAGGACCATGCGGCGGACTCCGGAGCGGTTTCGGCGGATTGTAGCGTCGCTGGCCCGCAATGACACCGGGGCGTGACTCTAGCCGCGCCGGCCGGCCATCGTGGCCCGAAATGACACCACCATTGGCACCGGCGGCCCTCGCGTGCGGTCCGGTGCGCGCCTATGCTTGTCACATCGGCATTGCGCCCCACCCTTTCCGCAGGAATCCCGGTCGATGAGCCAACCCGCACGAACCGCCTTTCGCCACGACGCGGACAAGGTCGCGTACGTCCGCCGCGAGGTCAATGCCGCGAGCGACGCGATCCGCGCGCGCTTTCCGCTGCTCGACAACCAGAACCTCGTCGGCGCGACCGTGATGGCCGTCTCGGTGAGCGCGATGCTCGCGATCGCGTGGCTCTATGCGCGCGGAGCGATCGCGTGGTACGTCGCGCTGCCGCTCGCCGCGTTCGTCACGTCGCTGATCCACGAGCTCGAGCACGACCTGATCCACCTGATGTACTTCAAGAAGACACCGTGGGCCTATCACCTGATGATGGCGCTATGCTGGCTCACGCGGCCCGGCACGATCAACCCGTGGACGCGGCGGCGCATGCACCTGCATCACCACAAGGTGTCGGGCGGCGAATCGGATCTCGAGGAATTCGGCATCACCAATGGCGAGCGCTGGGGCGTGAAGCGCCTGCTGATGATCGCGGACGGCATGCTCGCCGTCGTGCTGCGGCCCACCGCGATGCGCCGCAAGGTGAAGCAGTACGTGGCCGCTCAGCCGGTGCAGGATCCGTCCGAGCGCCTGCAGTTGCGCGTCGAGCAGGTGTCGTCGTACATGCCGGTCGGTCACCTGTATTACGTGCTGTGGCACGCGTTCATCGTCTATCACGTCGGCCTGTTCGCGCTGCATGCGTTCGGCTACCCGGTGACGGTGCCGGCCATGGTCGAGCGCGTGATGAGCGTCGTCGATTTCCTGGCCGTGGTGTGGCTCGGGCCGAACTTCGTGCGCAGCTTCTGCATCAACTTCGTCAGCTCGAACATGCATTACTTCGGCGATATCGATTCACGCAACGTGATCCAGCAGACGCAGGTGCTCAACCCGTGGTGGATGCTGCCGTTCCAGCTGTTCTGCTTCAACTTCGGCAGCACGCACGCGATCCATCACTTCGTGGTGCGCGACCCGTTCTACATCCGCCAGCTGACCGCATGCACCGCGCATGCGGCGCTGCGTGAAGTCGGCGTGCGCTTCAACGACGTCGGCACGTTCGCGCGGGCGAATCGCTGGGGCAGTTATCGTCCGGCGCGCGGCACGCGCCAGGCTCAGGCCGACGCGTAACGCACCACCTCAACCGCCGATCGGCGGCATCGGCCCTTGCCCGCGGATCCACGACCAGTTCGCGAGCTCGGCCATTTCCTTGTCGCCACGGCTGTCGCCGTACGCGAACAATTGTTTCGGCGGCCGGTCGCCCCACCACCCGCGCAGCCGCACGACCTTCTGCGGCCCCCAGCAGTTTTCGCCGTCGAGCCGACCGGCGAAGGCACCGCGCTCGAATGCCAGCCGCGTCGCGAGCACCGCATCGAAGCCGGCCGTCTTCGCCCACTTCTCCAGATACAGCGACGGCGAGGCGCTCACCAGCACGACTTCGTGCCCGCGTGCCCGATGCTCGCGGATGCGTTCGAGCATTTCCGGACGCACGAGGCCCGGCAGATAGGCGTCGACGAACGTGCGCGCCTGCGCATCGAGCGCCTCCTCGCGCACCGGCCCAAACGCGAACGACGCGAACTTCGCTTTCGCATCGCCACGCGACAGCAGCCCTGCCTTCATCGCAATGATCCACGGCAGCGCGCGCAATCCGGCCCACGCGAAGCGCGGCGTGCCGACCGCATAGCGGACGAAATGGCGAAAGCTGTCGGTCGTCGTGATGGTGCCGTCGAAATCGAATGCGGCAACGATGCGGTCAGTCATGGAGAATCGGCGGGAAAGCGATGAGATGCCCGGGAAGATAGCAGACTCGCGCCGGTGCACGTGAAATGGCGTGATGCGGCACGGCCTGCGCAGCGAACCCGCGCGTCGCAGCGCGCGGGTTCATGTGCTTCGTTCCCTTCGTGCCGCGCCCTTAGCGCTGCGGCCGCGCCGCCAACGCCGCCGGCAGCACGACGTTCATCAGATGATCGGCGCGCGACAGCAGATCGGTCACGCGCTCGTCGAGCCCGCGCAATTGCGCGGGTTGCATGCGGATCTGCTGCACCGCTTGCCCGACGATGTTGCGGCGGTCGAACAGCGTGCGCTCGACCCCTGCATCGTCCGGCGCGCGCACGACGTCCGACACCGCGCTCAGCGCCGCGAGCACGACCACGAGGTTTTCTTCCGCATGGCGAACCTTCGCGGCGAGTTCTTCGGTGCGGCGCGGGAAGAAGCCGAGCGACTGCTTGAGCGCCCCGATCGCCGCACGGTAGTCGACATGGCCCGTCGCCGAGCCGAACCAGCGTTCGAACATGCCGGCCTTGCGCGTCGCCTGCGCGAGCATGCCGGCCATCATGTCGGCCGCGCCGAGTTCGTTGAATTCGCGCGTCGTGGCCGCCACGGCTTCGACGAGGTTGCCCGCCGTCTCCAGCGCGCCGTCACCGATCGTCGCGATCGTCGCGAGCTTGAGCGGCACCAGTTGCCGGATGTGCCGCTCGATGCGCGGTGCGTAGTCGGGATAGAGATTCGGGAAGCTGGCCTGCGCGGCGCGGAAGCACGCTTCGAGTTGCGGATGGTTCGATTCGCCGAACACCGCGCGGCCGACCGCCCCGGCCGGCGCCGTGCGCACGGCCTCGCCGGATGCGGGCGCGGGAGCCGGCCCGAAGTCGAGCGCCTGCGG
>NZ_JAAGPC010000146.1:0-21887 GCF_017104595.1 Burkholderia sp. Tr-20390
CGCGCGTCGGGCGAATACCGCGCGAGCCACGCGTCGCCGTCGGTGCGCAAGTTCGCACGTGAGCTCGGCGTCGAAGTTGCACGCGTGCAGGGCTCGGGTCCGAAGGGCCGCATTACGAAGGAAGACGTCACGGGCTTCGTGAAGGGCGTGATGACCGGCCAGCGCGCAGCACCGGCCGCGGCAGCCGCGCCGGCAGGCGGCGGCGAGCTGAACCTGCTGCCGTGGCCGAAGGTCGACTTCTCGAAGTTCGGCCCGTTCGAAGCGAAGCCGCTGTCGCGCATCAAGAAGATCTCGGGCGCGAACCTGCATCGCAACTGGGTGATGATCCCGCACGTCACGAACAACGACGAAGCGGACATCACCGAGCTCGAAGCACTGCGCGTGCAGCTGAACAAGGAGCACGAGAAGGCGGGCGTGAAGTTCACGATGCTCGCGTTCGTGATCAAGGCGGTCGTCGCCGCGCTGAAGAAATTCCCGACGTTCAACGCGAGCCTCGACGGCGACAACCTCGTGTTCAAGCAGTACTACCACATCGGGTTTGCCGCCGACACGCCGAACGGTCTCGTCGTGCCGGTGATCCGCGATGCGGACAAGAAGGGGCTCGTCGACATCGCGAAGGAAATGGCCGAGCTGTCGAAGGCCGCGCGCGACGGCAAGCTGAAGCCGGATCAGATGCAGGGCGGTTGCTTCTCGATCTCGTCGCTCGGCGGGATCGGCGGCACGAACTTTACGCCGATCATCAACGCGCCGGAAGTGGCGATCCTCGGGTTGTCGCGCGGGCAGATGAAGCCGGTGTGGGACGGCAAGCAGTTCGTGCCGCGGCTTACGCTGCCGCTGTCGCTGTCGTATGACCATCGTGTGATCGATGGCGCCGAAGCCGCGCGGTTCAATGCGTATCTCGGCGCGTTGCTCGCCGATTTCCGTCGCATCATTCTTTGATGAGCGGGGGGGCTCGCGGGGGCGTGGGGTTCTTGTTGGTTATCCACGCCCTGTCGTTGAACCTGTTTTGCTAACGGTCTATTAGCGTCGCCCCTGCGCGGGGCGGCGGTCACTTTTCTTTGTCTTCCAAAGAAAAGTAACCAAAAGAAAGGCGCGTCCTTGGGCGGACGGCAAAGGTGGTCCTGCCCAGGTTCGCGTTCTCTTGTCAGGCCGTAGTCTTGGGTTCTTTTGCGGGTTTCTCCCCCCTCTGTCTGCAGCTAATCAAGAAGGGGACAGTAATGAGTCTCATCGAAGTCAAGGTTCCGGATATCGGCGATTTCAGCGGCGTCGATGTCATCGAAGTCAACGTCAAACCCGGCGACGTGATCGAAAAAGAGCAGACGCTCATCACGCTCGAATCCGATAAAGCCTCCATGGAGGTGCCCAGCGACGTCGCCGGCACCGTCAAGGAAATCAAGGTCAAGGCCGGCGAGAAAGTCTCGCAAGGCACGGTCATCGCCATCGTCGAAGCATCAGCTGGCGCCGCCGCACCCGCAAAGGCACCCGAAGCGGCCAAGCCCGCAGCTGCCGCGCCGGCACCGGCCGCCGCCGCTCCGGCACCCGCGCCGCAAGCCGGCAGCTACGCCGGTGCAGCCGACATCGAGTGCGACATGCTCGTGCTCGGCGCCGGCCCCGGCGGCTACTCGGCCGCGTTCCGCGCCGCCGACCTCGGCATGAAGACGGTGCTCGTCGAACGCTATTCGACGCTCGGCGGCGTGTGCCTGAACGTGGGCTGCATCCCGTCGAAGGCGCTGCTGCATACGTCGCTCGTCGTCGAGGAAGCCGCGGCGCTCGCGTCGCACGGCATCACGTTCGGCAAGCCGGAAGTCGATCTCGACAAGCTGCGCGACTTCAAGGGCGGCGTCGTCAAGAAGCTGACGACGGGCCTCGCCGGCATGGCGAAGGCACGCAAGGTCGAAGTGGTCACGGGCGTCGGCGCATTCGTCGATCCGTTCCACATGGAAGTGCAGGGCGAAAACGGCAAGAAGGTCGTGAAGTTCAAGCAGGCGATCATCGCCGCGGGCTCGCAGGCCGTGAAGCTGCCGTTCATGCCGGAAGACCCGCGCGTCGTCGATTCGACCGGCGCACTCGAACTGCGCCAGCTGCCGAAGCGCATGCTCGTGATCGGCGGCGGCATCATCGGCCTCGAAATGGCCACGGTCTACTCGACGCTCGGCGCCGAGATCGACGTCGTCGAAATGATGGACGGCCTGATGATGGGCGCGGACCGCGATCTGGTGAAGGTCTGGGAAAAGTACAACGCGAAGCGCTTCGGCAACGTGATGCTGAAGACCAAGACGGTCGGCGCGGAAGCGAAGGAAGACGGCATCTACGTGAAGTTCGAGGGCGAGAAGGCCCCGGCGGAAGCGCAGCGCTACGACCTCGTGCTCGTCGCGGTGGGCCGCAGCCCGAACGGCAAGAAGATCGGCGCCGACAAGGCAGGTGTCGCGGTCACGGATCGCGGCTTCATCGACATCGACAAGCAGATGCGCACGAACGTCCCGCACATCTTCGCGATCGGCGATATCGTCGGCCAGCCGATGCTCGCGCACAAGGCCGTGCATGAAGGCCACGTCGCAGCGGAAGCCGCACACGGCGAGAAGGCGTACTTCGACGCACTGCAGATCCCGTCGGTGGCGTACACCGATCCGGAAGTGGCGTGGGCCGGCAAGACGGAAGACCAGTGCAAGGCCGAAGGCATCAAGTACGGCAAGGCCGTGTTCCCGTGGGCCGCATCGGGCCGCGCGATCGCGAACGGCCGTGACGAAGGCTTCACGAAGCTGATCTTCGACGAGGAAACCCATCGCGTGATCGGTGGTGCCATCGTCGGCCTGAACGCGGGCGACCTGATCAGCGAAGTGTGCCTCGCCGTCGAGATGGGCGCGGACGCGGAAGACATCGGCAAGACGATCCATCCGCACCCGACGCTCGGCGAATCGGTCGGCATGGCCGCCGAGCTGTACGAAGGCGTTTGTACCGACCTGCCGCCGCAACGCAAGAAGTAACGCGACCGGCTCGGCCGGCAGTGTGCCGGCCACGAAAAAACGCCGCCTCCCGGGCTATCCGGGCGGCGGCGTTTTCTTTTATGCGCGGCCGATGCTCAAACGACCGTTCGAGAATGGTTGGCAACGTGCCGTTTCCAGCATGTTCCGGCGCCAGAAACGAAAAAGCCGCGCTGGGCGCGGCTCTTTCAGGAGCAGGGGACGCTTACGCGGCCGGCTTGCTCGTACGACGTGCAGCAGCGGCGGTAGCAGCCTTCGTTGCGACGGCAGCAGCAGCGTTGAAGTTCGTTTCAGCGATTTCGACGGCTTGCTTCGTGGCCTTCTGAACCGTTTCGTACGTGGTGTTCGCAGCGTTCAGTGCCGACTTCAGTGCAGCGACAGCCGTTTCCGAACCGGCCGGGGCGTTCTTCGCGACGTTGTCGACGAGTGCCTGGACCTTCTTGTTCTGCTCTTCGAATTGCGCTTCGGCGACCTTCGCGAACTCGGCTTGCGTCGACGATGCGATTTCATACAGGTGACGGCCGTACGACAGCACCTTTTCCGCGACCGGCTGCGACAGGCTGGCTTGCAGCGCGATCAGTTCCTGTGCGTCCTTCACCGACAGCAGGCGCTGCGCGTTTTCCTGGCCTTCGGCCAGCGTCGACTTCACGACCTGCAGGTTGAGTTCGATCAGCTTTTCGACGCCTTCGAACGCCTTGGTCGTCAGACCGAACAGGCTTTCGAGGTTGGCTTTCTGGGCGGCGGCGATTTGCTCGGGGGTCAGCAAGGACATGTCAAGCTCCTGAAAAGCGATCGCGTCGATCGCAGGGTAAAGGGCACTACGCTGGGGAACCTCGGATGCGCGTGCTTTGTGCAACGCAGCAATGAGGCTTATTTTAGGGCAGAGAAAACCAATGTCAAGTATTTTTTGTGCGTTGCACAATCGTGACAAATTATCGATAAAACAACGAGTTATCGTGCCTGTTCGGAATCGGTTTCATGCCGCGATCCCAGATGGTGCGCACGGCCGAGGGGCAGGCGCGGCGCACCATGATCATGCACAGGTAAACCTGACAGGCCTGTGGAACGTTATCCTTCTGTTCCTGTCGAAAACGCGCCGTTTCGATGCGCGTCCCGTGGCGACGTGCCGCCGCCACGGCCGAGACCGGCGCCCCTGGCACCCCGAGCGCCGGATACGTAGTTTCCCCGCTTTAAATCGCCTCCGAAGTGACGTTATCTCAATTAACCGTGTGTAATCGGGAGACGGGTACTGTCGGGCAGCGCGTCCCATGGATTTTTTCGATGGGAGCGGGAGGGTTCATTGGTCAGAGGTGGGCCGACCCTTACATTCCGGTTTAACGACGATCGGTAAGTGCCTAATATTGCTCTTTTTTTCAGCTTTAACTACACTTGCGGAAACCTCCCGCCCGCTTTGTCCAGACCCCAATGAAAGCCGAATCGTTTTCACCGCGCAGATTGTTGCAGAGCATGACGCTCGGCACGGCTGTGTCGGTCGCAGTCGCCTTGCTGGCGACCACCGCGTCCGTCGCGCCTGCTGACGCCTTTGCCGCCACTGCGAAGACCCAACAAGCCGCCAAGAAAAAGGCTGTCGCTCCTGCTTCGTCCGCGAAGAAGAAGTCGGCCAAGGCCAGCTCCGACAAATCCGCGAAGGTCGCGGCCGCCGACGCGCCGCGCGCGAAGGCGTCGCGCAAGCGCGTGACGCTCGCGTCGAACGTGCATGGCGGCCATCACGGCGCGGTCCGCAAGGTCGCGTTCCAGCCGCGCCGGCCGACCGTCGGCCAGGCGTTCGGCCTGCACGACACGCCGGACGCGCTCGCACTGCGTTCGAGCGTCGCGTACGTCGTCGACCAGAACTCGGGCGAGCCGCTGTTCGACAAGAATTCGCACGCCGTCGTGCCGATCGCGTCGATCTCGAAGCTGATGACGGCGATGGTCGTGCTCGACTCGAAGACGCCGATGACCGACCAGCTCGAAGTCACGGACGAAGACCGCGACTACGAGAAGGGCACGGGCTCGCGCCTGTCGGTCGGTTCGGTGCTGTCGCGTGAAGACATGCTGCACATCGCGCTGATGGCGTCGGAAAACCGCGCGGCCGCCGCGCTGTCGCGTTACTACCCGGGCGGCCGTCCGGCGTTCATCGCCGCGATGAACGCGAAGGCGAAGTCGCTCGGCATGACCGACACGCACTTCGAGAATTCGACGGGTCTGTCGAGCTCGAACGTGTCGAGCGCACGCGATCTCGTGAAGATGGTCAATGCGGCGTACCAGTACCCGATGATTCGTCAGTTCTCGACCGATCGCACCTACGAGGTGTACACGGGCAAGCGCAACCTGGTCTACAACAGCACGAACGCGCTGATTCGCGGCAATGGCTCGTGGGACATCGGTCTGCAGAAGACGGGTTTCATCAACGAAGCGGGCGAGTGCCTCGTGATGCAGGCGACGATCCACGGCAAGCCGATGGTGATGGTGCTGCTCGATTCGTTCGGCAAGTATTCGCGCTTCGCCGATGCGGCGCGCCTGCGCAACTGGCTCGATGCCGGCGGCGGCGAGCGCCTGACGGCGGCCAACACGCCGAACGGCGGGACCTGATCGCACGATGGCGTGGCGGTTCGCCGCCGCGCCGATGGCTGAAAAAAAGCCCCGCAATCGCGGGGCTTTTTCATAGGGCGCGCGGGAGCGGCTTACGCCTGCCGCTGCAGCCCGTCCGCATCCTTCGCGGGCGCCGGCCGGTAGCCGAGCGATTCCGAAATGGTGAGGGCCGTGCGGCTCAACTGGCCGAGCCACGCATCCTGGAGGCGATCGGCCGGCGCCGACAGCGACAGGCCCGCGACGAGCTTGCCCGAATCGTCGTAGATGCCGGCCGCGATACAGCGCACGCCGAGCTCCAGTTCCTCGTTGTCGCGCGCGCACGATTGCTGGCGGACGATCGTCAGCTCGCGCTCGAGCTTCGCGATGTCGGTGATGCTGTTCTGCGTATGGCCGGACAGCCCCGTACGCGTCGCATACGCGCGCACGCGTGACGTTTCGTCGGCCGCGAGGAACAGCTTGCCGACCGACGTGAGGTGCAGCGGCGCGCGGCCACCGATTGCGCGGACCACCTGCATCCCCGAGCGCTCCGAATACGCACGCTCGATGTAGACGATCTCGTCGCCCTGGCGTACCGACAGGTTCACGGTCTGCCCGGTGAGGCGGTGCAGTTCGCGCATCGGCATCAGCGCCGCGTCGCGTACCGACAGGCGCGCCTTCACGAGGTTGCCGAGCTCCAGCAGCCGCATGCCGAGGCGGTACGTGCCGGGATCGGAGCGGTCGACGAGACGGCAGGTCACCATGTCGTTGAGGATGCGGTGCGCGGTCGACGGGTGCAGCTCCGTCCGCTGCGCAAGCTCCTTCAGGCTGACGGGGTCGCTGTGCGCGGCGAGCGCGTCCAGCAACCGCATCATGCGTTCGATCACCTGGATCGACGTTTTGGAATCCGGGGTGGGTTGGCTCATGTCGGGGGAGAAATCGGTTGACGCGTCAAGCGGTGTTGGAACGATTGTATCTCGTATTGTGAAAAAAGCGAACGCCGTTCGAGGAAATCCTCGTTTCGCGCCGTGCGGGCTTGCGTGAGCGCCGGCGTTGGTCTTGCTGGCCAAACGGCGGATAATGAGAGCCGTTTTCTCGAAGGAGCACGTATGCGAGTCGGTTTGTTCGTGACCTGCCTGGTCGATCTGATGCGCCCCGAAATCGGTTTTTCGGCGCTCAAGCTGATTCGCGACGCCGGCTACGAGGTGATCGTGCCGCCCGCGCAGACTTGCTGCGGCCAGCCGGCCTACAACTCGGGCGACCGTGCGCTCGCGCGTGATCTCGCGGAAAAGACGCTGCGCGAGTTCGAGCAGTTCGATTACGTCGTCGCGCCGTCGGGTTCGTGCGGCGGGATGATTCGCGCCCACTATGGCGACCTGTTCCGCGACGACCCCGAACTGATGGGGCGCTACACGCGGTTCCAGCAGAAAGTCTACGAACTGACCGATTTCCTGGCGAACGTCGCGAAGGTGTCGCTCGCGCCGGGCGAATTCACGGGGCCCGTCACCTATCACGATTCGTGCTCGGGCCTGCGCGAACTCGGCGTGAAGGCGCAGCCGCGCGCGCTGCTCGCGCAGCGCGGCATCGCCGTCACCGAAATGAAGGACTGCGAGCACTGCTGCGGCTTCGGCGGCACGTTCGCGGTCAAGTACGGCGACATTTCGGCGGCCATCGCGGACGAGAAATGCGCGAACGTGCGCGCGTCCGGCACGGGCGCCGTCGTGCTCGGCGATCTCGGCTGCATGCTGAACATCGAAGGGCGGTTGCGCCGCACCGGCGACCGCGACACGCGCGTGCTGCACGTCGCGCAGGTGCTGGCGGGCGACGTCTGACGCCCGGTTCCGCTCACTTTTCCCCGATACCGCGATGCAAGTCCAATCGATGCATTTCAAGGCGCGCGCCGGCCAGAAGCTGGCCGACCAGCGCCTGCAGCAGAACCTGAAGAAGCTGTCGACGAAGTTCGTGTCCGCGCGCGCCGACGCGATGACCGCGATCGACTTCCCGGCCACGCGCGCCGCGCTGAAGGATCGCCGCAACCGCGCGCTGGAGAACCTCGACGTGTGGCTCGAGGCGTTCGAGCGCGAGGCGACGCGGCGCGGCACGGCGGTGCTGTTCGCCGAAACGACCGAGGATGCCGCGCGGCTCGTGGCCGACATCGCGCGCCGTCACGACGTGAAGAAGGTCATCAAGACCAAGTCGATGGTGTCGGAGGAAATGCGCCTGAACGCCGTGCTCGCGGAAATGGGCGTGCAGTCGATCGAGACGGATCTCGGCGAATACATCCTGCAGATCAACGACAACGAGCCGCCGAGCCACATCATCGCGCCCGTCGTGCACAAGGACAAGGACGAGATCGCCGACCTGTTCGCGCGCACGCACCATCGCGAGCGGCTCACCGAGATTCCGGACATGACGCGCGAGGCGCGCGAGGTGCTGCGCCCGCATTTCATGTCGGCCGACATGGGCGTGACGGGCGGCAACTTCGTGATCGCCGAGACCGGTTCGGTCGCGATCGTGACGAACGAAGGGAACGAGGGGATGTGCACGGTGATGCCGCGCGTGCATGTGGCGGTGACGGGCATCGAGAAGGTGCTGCCGACGCTCGAGGATCTCGCGACCGCGATGCGCCTGCTGCCGCGCTCCGCGACCGGGCAGAAGACGTCGAACTATTTCTCGCTACTGACCGGGCCGCGCGGGCCGGGCGACGAGGACGGCCCCGAGCACAACTATGTCGTGCTGGTCGACGGCGGCCGCACGGGGCTGATCGGCGGCGAATTCCAGGAGATGCTGCGCTGCATCCGTTGCGGTGCATGCATGAACCATTGCCCGGTGTATCAGAAGGTCGGCGGCCACGCGTACGGCTGGGTGTACCCGGGGCCGATGGGATCCGTGCTGACGCCGAGCTACGTCGGGCTCGACCGCTCACTCGACCTGCCGCAGGCCGCGACACTTTGCGGGGAATGCGACAGCGTGTGCCCGGCCGGGATTCCGTTGTCGCACCTGTTGCGCACGCTGCGCGAGAAGCAGGTCGAGCGGCACCTGCGGCCGTGGCGCGAGCGGGCGGCGCTCGCCGCATGGGGTTTCTTCGCGCGCCGGCCGATGCTGTACGCGCTGACGACCAAGCTCGCTGTGCGCATCCTCGAGCGGCTGGGCGGCAACGGGGGCACGCTGCGGCGCCTGCCGATGATGGGCGGCTGGATGGACACACGCGACATGCCGACGCCGACCGGGCGCACGTTCCGCGAGCTGTACGCGGCGTCGCAAAGCCACCTCGGCTGACGACTGTTCATCGGGCGACAACAGTGCGTTCGCTATTTGTATATTTATCTCGATAGATGCGGTCTATAGAATCCTGTCTGTAGTCCCCGGAATTGGGTTTCGGGGTACGAGGTCAAGGAGGTCCGCATCATGAAAAAGACAATATCGATGTACTGGCCGCTGGCAATCGTCGTTCCGCTGGCCGCGGCTGCCTATCTGCATGCGATGGCCGAGGCGCCGTCGCGTGGCCCGCTCGCCGTTCACCAGGCATCCGCCGAGCTGGCGCGTGCGGTGTCGTTCGGGCTGGTCGACGATGCGGCGAAGCCGCTGCCGGCGGCGTCCGGCGACGTCGTGCTCGCCGTGCCGAAGGCGCTGTAAGGCATGGCGCCGTCGCTTTGCGCGGCGGCGCGATTTCGGCCGCCTTTGTATAATGGCGGGCTGTTCTCCCACGCGGTTCGCCGCGGCTTTCCGATAGTGCGATGACCCGCGTTTCGATCTGTTTCGTCTGTCTCGGCAACATCTGCCGTTCGCCCACCGCGGAAGGCGTGATGCGTCACCAGGTCGACGCGGCCGCGCTGTCGGACCGGATCGCGATCGATTCGGCCGGCACCGGCGACTGGCATGTCGGCGAGCCGCCCGATACCCGTGCGCAGGCGGCCGCTCGCGGCCGCGGCTATGACCTGTCGGCGCTGCGCGCGCGACAGGTGAGCGCGGCCGATTTCGAGCGCTTCGACCTGTTGCTCGCGATGGACGAGGCGAATCTCGCGGAGCTGCGCCGCCGCTGCCCGCCGCAGCATCGCGACAAGGTGCGCCTGTTGATGGAATTCGCGCCGGATTCGGCCGAAACCGAGGTGGCCGACCCCTATTTCGGCGGTACGCAGGGCTTCGAGCAAGTGCTCGATCAGGTCGAGCGCGCGTGCGCGGGCCTGCTGGAGACGCTCAGGGCCCGTACGGAGCGCTGATCGCGCGGTTTTCAGCGATCTGCGAATACCCTTTCAAAGACATGGATACTTGACTAAAAACGTCAAATATTTATACTTGACCAAAATCGTCAAGATTGCAGTCCCCTAGACACCATGAGACTCACCACCAAAGGCCGTTTCGCCGTCACGGCGATGATTGACTTGGCACTGCGCCAGGAGCAGGGCCCGGTGACGCTTGCAGGCATCAGCCAGCGCCAGCGGATTTCGCTCTCGTATCTCGAACAGCTGTTCGGCAAGCTGCGCAGGCATGAAATCGTCGAATCCGTGCGCGGCCCGGGCGGCGGCTACAACCTCGCGCGTCGCGCGCAGGACGTCACCGTTGCCGACATCATCATCGCGGTCGATGAACCGCTCGACGCCACGCAGTGCGGCGGCAAAGGCACGTGCGACGGCTCGAAGCAGCCCGACGGCCATTGCATGACGCACGAGCTATGGTCGACGCTGAACCAGAAGATGGTCGAATACCTCGATTCGGTGTCGCTGCAGGATCTCGTCGATCAGCAGCGCGCTCGCGAGGGCGCACCTGCGGTGCTGCGCGACCGGCGCACGCCGGAGCCCGTTGCGGCGCCGGCCGAGCCGGTTCGCACGATGCCGCTCGGCCCCAATTCGGTGTTCAACATCGCGAGTTCGTGAGCGCGAAGGCGCCGCCATACCCCATAACGCACATAGTCCCTGCACAGAATTCCCGGAGCGACAGATGACCCAAGACACTCTCCACCTGCCCATCTACATGGATTACAGCGCGACGACGCCGGTCGACCCGCGCGTGGTCGACAAGATGGTGCCGTACCTGCGCGAGCAGTTCGGCAACCCGGCGTCGCGCAGCCACGCGTATGGCTGGGACGCGGAGCGTGCGGTCGAGGAAGCGCGCGAGAACGTGGCCGCGCTCGTGAACGCGGATCCGCGCGAGATCATCTGGACGTCCGGCGCAACGGAATCGGACAACCTCGCGATCAAGGGTGCCGCGAACTTCTACAAGGGCAAGGGCAAGCACATCATCACGGTGAAGACCGAGCACAAGGCCGTGCTCGACACCTGCCGCGAGCTCGAGCGCGACGGTTTCGAAGTCACCTACCTCGACGTGAAGGATGACGGCCTGATCGACCTCGACGTGTTCAAGGCCGCACTGCGCCCGGACACGATCCTCGTGTCGGTGATGCACGTGAACAACGAGATCGGCGTGATCCAGGACATCGAGACGATCGGTGAGATCTGCCGCGAGAAGGGCATCGTGTTCCACGTCGACGCCGCACAGTCGACCGGCAAGGTCGCGATCGACCTCGCGAAGCTGAAGGTCGACCTGATGTCGTTCTCGGCGCACAAGACCTACGGCCCGAAGGGCATCGGCGCGCTGTACGTGCGCCGCAAGCCGCGCGTGCGCATCGAAGCACAGATGCACGGTGGCGGCCACGAGCGCGGCATGCGTTCGGGCACGCTGGCGACGCACCAGATCGTCGGCATGGGCGAAGCGTTCCGTATCGCACGTGAAGAAATGGCGACGGAAAACGAGCGCATCCGCATGCTGCGCGACAAGCTGCTGCGCGGCCTGTCGCAAATCGAGGAAACGTACGTGAACGGCGACATGGAGCGTCGTGTCCCGCACAACCTCAACATCAGTTTCAACTTCGTCGAAGGCGAGTCGCTGATCATGGCGATCAAGGACGTCGCGGTGTCGTCGGGCTCCGCATGCACGTCGGCGTCGCTGGAGCCGTCGTACGTGCTGCGTGCGCTCGGCCGCAACGACGAGCTGGCCCACAGCTCGATCCGCTTCACGGTCGGCCGCTTCACGACGGAGCAGGAAGTCGACTTCGTGATCAACCTGCTGAACAGCAAGATCGCGAAGCTGCGCGAACTCTCGCCGCTCTGGGAAATGCACCAGGAAGGCATCGATCTGTCGACGATCGAATGGGCCGCACACTGAGCGCCGGATTGAACATACCCGCGGGCGGATTCGCGCACGCAGACGTAACGAGTCAAGGAGTCTGAGTCATGTCTTACAGCAACAAGGTTCTGGATCACTACGAAAACCCGCGCAACGTCGGTTCGTTCGCGAAGGACGACGACACGGTCGGCACGGGCATGGTCGGCGCGCCGGCCTGCGGCGACGTGATGAAGCTGCAGATCCGCGTCGGCGCGGACGGCGTGATCGAAGACGCGAAGTTCAAGACCTACGGTTGCGGTTCGGCGATCGCATCGAGCTCGCTCGTCACCGAATGGGTGAAGGGCAAGACGCTCGACGAAGCACTGTCGATCAAGAACACGCAGATCGCGGAAGAACTCGCGCTGCCGCCGGTGAAGATTCACTGCTCGATCCTCGCGGAAGACGCGATCAAGGCAGCCGTGGCCGACTACAAGAAGCGTCACGACACCACGGCAGGCGATCAGGCAGCAGCCTGAGCGGCATCGAGCGGCTTCAGAAGGAACGCGGCGGGCCTTGGTGGCGCGCCGCGGCAAGGACATCATGGCAATTACACTGACCGAAAAAGCAGCACAGCACGTCCAGAAATACCTCGTCCGTCGCGGCAAGGGCATGGGCCTGCGGCTTGGCGTTCGCACGACCGGGTGCTCGGGGCTCGCGTACAAGCTCGAGTATGTCGACGAGCTCGCTCCCGAGGATCAGGTGTTCGAGAGCCATGGCGTGAAGGTGATCGTCGATCCGAAGAGCCTGGCCTACATCGACGGCACCGAGCTCGACTTCGCACGCGAAGGCCTGAACGAAGGGTTCAAGTTCAACAACCCGAACGTGAAGGACGAGTGCGGCTGCGGCGAATCGTTCCGCGTGTGACCACGCGGGTCTCCGCGCGATGCGGGCAAGAGGCGGCATGGGCCGCCTTTTTAATGTGCGGCGTTTGCCGCGCGACGAACCGGAATTGAACGCGACGATGGTCTCGCTGAAAGACAGCCACTTCGACCTGTTTCACCTGCCGGCGCAATTCGCGCTCGACGAGACGGCGCTCGACGCCGCGTATCGGACGGTGCAGACGCAGGTGCACCCGGACCGCTTCGCGGCGGCCGGCGACGCGCAGAAGCGCATCGCGATGCAATGGGCCACCCGCGCGAACGAGGCGTATCGCACGCTGCGCGATCCGCTGAAGCGCGCGTCGTATCTGCTGTCGCTGCGCGGTGTCGACATCGGCGCGGAAAACAACACCGCGATGGAGCCCGCGTTCCTGATGCAGCAGATGGAGTGGCGCGAGGGCATCGAGGATGCCGCGGCCGCCCGCAACGTCGACGCGCTCGACGCGCTGCTCGCCGAGTTGCGCGAAGAGCGGCGCGTGCGGGTGGAGCGCCTCGGCACGTTGCTCGACAGCGGCGCCGATCAGGCGGCCGCCGAGGCCGTGCGCCAGCTGATGTTCATCGAACGGGTCGCGTCGGAAGTGGGCGCGCAGATCGAGCGCCTCGAAACTTAACCGCGTGCCTTGCGGCACGCGCAGCAAACGGGCCGAGCGCCCGAACGAACCAAGATGGCTTTACTGCAAATTTCCGAACCGGGCATGGCGCCGGCGCCGCATCAGCGGCGACTCGCCGTCGGGATCGATCTCGGCACGACGAATTCGCTCGTCGCGGCCGTGCGCAACAGCGTGCCTGAAGTCCTGCCGGACGAAACGGGCCGCGTGCTGCTGCCGTCGGTGGTCCGCTATCTCGAGAAGGGCGGCCGACGCATCGGCCACGAGGCGAAAGAGCAGGCCGCCACCGATCCGCGCAACACGATCGTGTCGGTCAAGCGCTTCATGGGCCGCGGCAAGGCCGAGGTCGAAGGCGCGGCGAATGCGCCGTACGAATTCGTCGATGCGCCGGGCATGGTGCAGATCCGTACCATCGACGGCGTGAAGAGCCCGGTCGAAGTGTCGGCCGAGATTCTCGCGACGCTGCGTTATCGCGCGGAAGATTCGCTTGGCGACGACCTGGTTGGCGCGGTGATCACGGTGCCCGCGTATTTCGACGAAGCGCAACGCCAGGCGACCAAGGATGCCGCGCGCCTCGCGGGCCTCAACGTGCTGCGCCTGCTGAACGAACCGACCGCCGCGGCGATCGCCTACGGTCTCGACAACGGGGCCGAAGGCCTCTATGCGGTGTATGACCTCGGCGGCGGCACGTTCGACCTGTCGATCCTGAAGCTGACGAAGGGCGTGTTCGAAGTGCTGGCCGCGGGCGGCGATTCCGCGCTCGGCGGCGACGATTTCGACCATGCGCTGTTCGATCACGTGCTCGCGCAAGCCGGCATCGATGCGAAGACGCTCGCGCCCGAAGATGTGCGCCTGCTGCTCGACCGTGTGCGCGTGCTGAAGGAAGCGCTGTCGTCCGCGCCGGAGGCGTCGCTCGACGTCACGCTGTCGGGTGGCGCGCACCTCGTGCAGACGATCTCGCACGACACGTTCGCGTCGCTCGTCGAGCCGCTCGTGCAGCGCACGCTCACGCCGACCCGCAAGGCGCTGCGCGACGCGCAGGTCACGCCGGCCGACATCAAGGGTGTCGTGCTCGTCGGCGGCGCGACGCGCATGCCGGTGATCCGCGACGCGGTCGCGAAGTATTTCGGCCAGCCGCCGCTCGTGAACCTCGATCCGGATCAGGTCGTCGCGCTCGGCGCGGCGATCCAGGCCGACCTGCTCGCAGGCAATCGCGGCACCGGCGACGACTGGCTGCTGCTCGACGTGATTCCGCTGTCGCTCGGTGTCGAGACGATGGGCGGCCTCGTCGAGAAGATCATTCCGCGCAACTCGACGATTCCGATCGCGCGCGCGCAGGAATTCACGACCTTCAAGGACGGCCAGACCGCGATGGCGATCCACGTCGTGCAGGGCGAGCGCGAGCTCGTCGCCGACTGCCGGTCGCTCGCGCGCTTCGAGCTGCGCGGCATTCCGCCGATGACGGCCGGCGCCGCACGCATTCGCGTGACCTATCAGGTCGACGCGGACGGGCTGCTGTCGGTGTTCGCCCGCGAGCAGCTGTCGGGCGTCGAGGCGTCGGTCGTCGTGAAGCCGTCGTACGGTCTTGCCGACGACGACATCGCGAAGATGCTCGAGGACAGCTTCAAGACCGCCGAAATCGACATGCGCGCCCGCGCGCTGCGCGAAGCGCAGGTCGAGGCCGAGCGGATGCTCGAGGCGACGCAGGCCGCGCTGGCGGCCGACGGCGAACTGCTCGACGCGGACGAGCGCACGCAAGTCGACGCGCTGGCCGCGGCGCTGAGTGCGGTGGCGCAAGGCGACGATACGAACGCGATCGAAGCGGCGACCAAGGCGCTGGCCGACGGCACCGACGAATTCGCGGCGCGCCGGATGGACAAGAGCATCAAGCGCGCGCTGTCGGGCCGCCGGCTCGACGAGATCTGAACTTACGAACTGCGCATCGGCCGGCAACGGCCCGCGCGACAATGAACCGTGCGGCGCCTGGCGCCGCACCCTGACTGACGGAACGGACATGCCTCAACTGGTGGTGCTGCCTCACGTCGAACTGTGCCCGGATGGCGCGGTGATCGACGCGACGCCTGGCAAGAGTATCTGCGACAACCTGCTCGAACACGGGATCGAGATCGAGCATGCATGCGAGAAGTCGTGCGCGTGCACGACGTGCCACGTGGTGATCCGCGAAGGCTTCAACGATCTGACGCCGTCCGAGGAGGACGAGGACGATCTGCTGGACAAGGCGTGGGGCCTCGAGCCGACGTCGCGCCTGTCGTGCCAGGCGATCGTGAAGGAAGATTCGGACCTGGTGGTCGAGATTCCGAAGTACTCGATCAACCACGCGAAGGAAAACCACTGACAGGAACCGGAGGCAGGCGATGAAATGGACCGATTCGCGTGAAATAGCCATTGCGCTGGCGGACAAGCACCCGGACATCGACCCGCAGCGGATCAACTTCGTCGACCTGCGCCAGTGGGTGCTCGAGCTCGACGGCTTCAACGACGATCCGACGCACTCCGGCGAGAAGATCCTCGAAGCGATCCAGGCCCACTGGATCGACGAATCTGACTTCGACGACGAAGACTGAGCCCCGCGTGCGCCGCAACGGCGCAGACGGCGGTCAATGAAAAAACGGCTCGTGAGCGATTGCTCACGAGCCGTTTTTCGTTTTCAGGCCGCTTGCCCGCGCACGTTGCGCGGGCTGGGGAGTCACGCGATCACGCGCCGACCAGCGTGCCGTTCTGGATCCGCACGCGCTGGCCCTGGCCGAACGGCGGCGGGTTGCGGTACGTGAACGTGCGCGTCGCGCCGCTTTCCATCTGCACTTGCACCTGGTAGTCGGTTTCCGCGCGCACCTGCTTCTCGACCTGGTTGCCGGCGAGACCGCCGCCCAGTGCGCCGATGATCGTCATCGCCGTGCGGCCGTTGCCGTTGCCGAACTGGTTGCCGAGCAGGCCGCCGGCTGCTGCGCCGCCCACGGCGCCGATCCCCGAACTCTGGCCCGGCGTGCGCGTCTGCGTGATCGCGACGACCGTGCCGCAGCTCTGGCAGTACGACTGCGCGGGCGCCGATGGCTGCTGCGCGTATTGGGGCGGCTGCGGTGCCGTGGTGTGACGGCGATGCGGCGCAGCCGGACGCGGCGCGGGCTTCGGTTCAGCCTGCGCGACGGCGGCCTTCTGCTCGGCAGCCTTCTGCTGCGCGGCGGCCTGTTCGGCCGCCTGCTGCTGGGCCTGTGCGGCCAGCGCGGCGCTGGCGGCAGCTGCCGTATCGACCGCCGGCTGCGACGCGATCAGCGCGGCCTGGGTCTGGCCGTTCTGTTCGTTGCTGCTGGTGGCTTTCGGGAAGACGCCCGTGATCGCTGCCGTCGCCGCGAGGCTGGCGACGATGACGGCGCCGGCCGCGGTGGCGATCAGCGGGTGGAGGCGTTGCTTTTGCGGCGTGGTCTGATTCTGGTTGTCCATTTTGTTCTCCAATGTCGATCCGGATCGGCGCGCTGCGCCGGAGCAGGATCCCACGCTCGGGAGCGAGCAGACTCGGCGTTCCGGCGCCTCGTTCTGGTCCCGTGGTCATGCGTGGTGACGCAACAGGAGTGTCGTCCACGGCCCAGCGGCGCGCCGTATCAAGGTGTAACGAATTGCAGCGGAGCATCGGCAGCCATGACAGGGAAAACCCGGAAAAGGCCGTCGCGACGAGGGGATAAAACGGGGGAGGATCGAAAGCCGGCGGACGCCGGCTGGCGGGATTTACGCGTCGTTACAAAGCTGACGCGTGCGCGCCGCAGGGCGCGGCGCACACGCGGGCGCAGCGATCAGTCTTCGCGGCGCAGGTGCGGGAACAGCAGCACGTCGCGGATCGTCGGGCTGTCGGTCAGCAGCATCACGAGGCGGTCGATGCCGATCCCGCAGCCGCCGGTCGGAGGCATCCCGTACTCGAGCGCGCGGATGTAGTCGGCGTCGAAGAACATCGCTTCCTCGTCGCCCGCATCCTTCTGCTCGACCTGCTTCTTGAAGCGCGCGGCCTGGTCTTCCGGATCGTTCAGCTCCGAGAAGCCGTTCGCGATTTCGCGGCCGGTCATGAACAGCTCGAAACGCTCGGTGATGCCCGGCACCGTATCCGATGCGCGTGCGAGCGGCGACACCTCGACCGGGTAGTCGATGATGAAGGTCGGCTCCCACAGCTGCGCTTCGGCCGTTTCCTCGAACAGCGCGAGCTGCAGCGCGCCGATGCCTGCGTTCAGGAACGCCGGCTGCGACACGTCGACGCCGAAGCGCTTCAGTTCGGTGCGCAGGAACGCGTCGTCCGACAGCTGGCCGTCGGTGTAGTCCGGCGCGTACTTCTGGATCGCCTGCGTGATCGTCAGGCGGTGGAACGGCTTCGCCAGATCGAGCTCGCGGCCCTGGTACTGGATCGTCGCGGTGCCGAGCGCATCGATCGCCGCCTGGCGGATCAGCTGCTCGGTGAAGTCCATCAGCCAGCGGTAGTCGGTGTACGCGGCGTAGAACTCCATCATCGTGAATTCCGGGTTGTGACGCGGCGACACGCCTTCGTTCCGGAAGTTACGGTTGATTTCGAACACGCGTTCGAAGCCGCCGACGATCAGGCGCTTCAGGTAGAGCTCCGGCGCGATGCGCAGGAACATCTGCATGTCGAGCGCGTTGTGATGCGTGACGAACGGCTTCGCGGCCGCGCCGCCCGGGATCGGGTGCAGCATCGGCGTCTCGACTTCCATGAACTCGGCGTTGTCCATGAACTTGCGGATCGACGCGATCGTCTTGGTGCGGGCGCGGAACGTGTCGCGCGTTTCCGGCGTGACGATCAGGTCGACGTAGCGCTGGCGGTAGCGCATTTCCTGGTCCGACAGGCCGTGGAACTTGTCCGGCAGCGGGCGCAGCGCCTTCGACAGCAGGCGCAGTTCCTTGCACTGGACCGACAGCTCGCCCTTGTTGGTGCGGAACAGCACGCCGCGCGCGGCGACGATGTCGCCGAGGTCCCACCTCTTGAATGCGTCGTAGGTTTCCGCGCCGACGTCGTTCGGCGTCACGAAGAACTGGATCTGGCCCGAACCATCCTGCACCGTCGCGAAGCTTGCCTTGCCCATCACGCGCTTGAGCATCATGCGGCCGGCGACCGACACCTCGACCGGGTTCGCTTCGAGCGCGGCCTTGTCCGAGTCGGCGAATTTCGTCTGCAGATCGGCTGCGTGATGTTCCGGGCGGAAATCGTTCGGGTAGGCGACGCCTTGCTCGCGCAGGGCGCGCAGCTTCTCGCGGCGCTCGGCGATGATCTGGTTTTCGTCCGCGGTGACGGCGGGCTGCGTTTGGGTCGGTTCGGTCATGATGGTCGGAATTCGGAGTGGGTGCGGCAACGCAAACGGGAAGGGCAAGGGGGCGCGACCCGGCAGGGTCGCGCCGCGGCGCTTACACGCCCTGTTTGAGGCTCGCGCTGATGAAGTCGTCGAGGTCGCCGTCGAGGACGGCGCGCGTGTTGCTCATTTCGACGTTCGTGCGCAGGTCCTTCACGCGGCTCTGGTCGAGCACGTACGAACGGATCTGGTGGCCCCAGCCCACATCGGTCTTGCTCGATTCGAGCTTGTCCTGTTCGGCCTGGCGCTTGCGCATTTCAACTTCGTACAGGCGCGATTTCAGCATCGCCATCGCTTCGGCGCGGTTGCGGTGCTGCGAGCGGTCGTTCTGGCACTGCACGACGATACCGGTCGGCATGTGCGTGATCCGCACCGCGGAGTCGGTCTTGTTGATGTGCTGACCGCCCGCGCCCGATGCGCGGTACGTGTCGATGCGCAGATCGGCCGGGTTGATCTCGACTTCGATCGAATCGTCGATTTCCGGGTAGACGAACACCGACGAGAACGACGTGTGGCGGCCGCCCGACGAGTCGAACGGCGACTTGCGCACGAGGCGGTGGATGCCCGTTTCGGTGCGCAGGAAGCCGTACGCGTATTCGCCCGAGACCTTGACCGTCGCGTTCTTGATGCCGGCGACGTCGCCGTCGGACTCTTCGAGCACTTCGGCCTTGAAGCCCTTGCGTTCGCAGTAGCGCAGGTACTGGCGCAGCAGCATCGATGCCCAGTCGCACGCCTCGGTGCCGCCGGCGCCGGCCTGGATGTCGATGAAGCAGTTGTTCGGGTCGGCCGGGTTCGAGAACATCCGGCGGAACTCGATGTCGCCCACGCGTGCCTCGAGCTTCGCGGCGTCTTCTTCCGACGCAACGAGCGTGTCCTCGTCACCTTCCTCGCGGGCCAGCTCGAACAGGTCGAGCGCGTCGCGCAGGTCGCCATCGAGCGCGGTGAGCGTCGTGACGACGCCCTCGAGCAGCTTCTTCTCGCGACCGAGCGCCTGGGCGTTCTTCGAATCGTTCCAGACGTTCGGGTCTTCGAGTTCCTTGTTGACTTCGGTCAGACGCGCAGCTTTGGCGTCGTAGTCAAAGATACCCCCGAAGCTCGCCCGCGCGGTTGCGCAGGTCGAGCAGGGAGCTTTCGATCGCGTTGAGACGTTCCGCTTCCATGATCGTTCGCTATTCTTGCTTCGTAAAAAAGCGGAATTATAGCCGATCGGCGGGGTTGCCCGGTGACGCAAACGGTGCTCGCACGCGCGCCGCGGCCCCGTCCGGCGCGGCGTGCATGCATCGGCGGGCAGTGCGGGCCGGGCGGCCCGCGCTCAGCCGGCCGCGTGTTCGACGATCAGCTGGACGCGCGTGACGCCGTTCCACGTGTCCGCGACGAGGCGGTAGGCGACCAGCGCGCTCTCCGGCAGCGGCTCCGTGTGGTTGAACCAGATCGCGTTGAAGCGCTGGCGGCCGCGCGCCAGTTGCAGCTTCAGGTGCTTTTCCTTCACGAGCGACTGCGACACGACGTCGAATTCGCCGGAGAAAAGCGGGGCCGGAAAGCCTTGCCCCCAGACGGCCTCGTCGAGCAGCCCGACGAACTGCGGCGTGAAGTACGCATCCTCGAGTTCGCCGTCGGTCTCGATCACGCGGGCGAGCGCGTCGTCGGACAGCCATTCGCGCGCGACGGCCTCGAACGCGGCCGCGAAGCGCGGCACGTTCCCGGTGTCGAGCGTGAGGCCGGCCGCCATCGCGTGGCCGCCGAACGCGACGATCAGGTCCGGTTCGCGTTTCGACACGAGGTCGAGCGCGTCGCGCAGGTGGAAGCCGGGAATCGAGCGGCCCGAGCCCTTGACCCGCTTGCCTTCGTCGTCCGCGTGCGCAAACGTGAACGACGGGCGGTGGAATTTTTCCTTGAGCCGGCCGGCGACGATGCCGATCACGCCCTGGTGCCACTCGGGGTTGAAGAGGGTGATCGTGCACGCGTCGGCCGGATCGACGTCGGCGAGATCGGCGAGCGCCTGCTGCTGCATGCCGGCCTCGATCTCGCGGCGTTCGCGGTTCATCACGTCGAGCTGCTGCGCGAGATCCCACGCGCGGCCGATGTCGTCGGTGATCAGGCACTCGATGCCGAGCGACATGTCGGACAGCCGTCCGGCGGCATTCAGGCGCGGGCCGAGGCCGAAGCCGAGGTCGAAGCCCGATGCCGTACGCGCTTCGCGCGCGGCCGCGCGGAACAGCGCGGCGACGCCCGGCTGCATGCGGCCGTTGCGGATGCGCTGCAGCCCCTGCGCGACCAGCACGCGATTGTTGCCGTCGAGCCGCACGACGTCGGCGACGGTGCCGAGCGCGACGAGGTCGAGCAGGCCGTCGAGGCGCGGCTCGGCTTCCTTGCTCGCGAACGCGCCGCGGCGGCGCAGCTCGGCGCGCAGCGCGAGCAGCACGTAGAACATCACGCCGACGCCGGCGAGGTGCTTGCTCGGGAACGCGCAGCCGGGCTGGTTCGGGTTGACGATCGCGCGCGCGGCGGGCAGCGCGTCGCCGGGCAGGTGGTGGTCGGTCACGAGCACGTCGATGCCGCGCGCGTTCGCGGCTTCGACGCCCGTGACGCTCGCGATGCCGTTGTCGACGGTGATCAGCAGGTCGGGCTTGCGCGCGGCGGCGAGTTCGACGATCTCGGGCGTGAGGCCGTAGCCGTATTCGAATCGGTTCGGCACCAGGTAGTCGATCTGCGCGCCGAACATCCGCAGGCCGCGCACCGCGACCGCGCATGCGGTCGCACCGTCGCAGTCGTAGTCGGCGACGACGAGCAGGCGCCGCTTGTCGGCGATCGCGTCGGCGAGCAGCGATGCAGCGTCGGCGCAGCCTTTCAGCTCGGTGGGCGGAACGAGTCGCGCCAGCGCGGTTTCGATGTCGGCGGGGGACTGCACGCCGCGCGACGCGTACAGGCGCGCAAGGACGGGATGCAGGCCGTGGCGCGCGAGCACTTCGGCGTCGGCGGGCGCGACGGGGCGGGTAACGATCCGGGTCATACGGGGTCTGCTTTGTTATTCGAACAGGGAGGCCAGCGCGCGGCGGCGCCAGAACTTGCGCAGATCGCCGCGCGTCGCGTGCAGCGTCAAGGAACTCGTGTCGCCGCACAGCGTGAAATCGACGCTCGCGAGCTCGCCGTTCTGCAGCGCGGCAAGGGCCGGCGCGAACCAGTCGCGCTCGAGCGCGGCGAGTCCGTGGTTCAGGCCTTCGGCGCACGCAACCCAATAATCAAGCTTCGGGCCGCACAGTTCAGAAACCTTCATTCAGTCCTCGCATTCGGTATTGGCCCGCAGTTCGACCAGAAATAGGCCATCCGCCT
>NZ_JAAGPC010000147.1:0-21894 GCF_017104595.1 Burkholderia sp. Tr-20390
TCCCGCGCTGGCCGACACTGACACCGATGCGGCGCCGGCCGTGCAGCGCGCGGCGCGCCGTGCGTTCGACATTCCGGCCGGGCCGCTCGAAGCGGCGCTGAACCGGTTCGGCCGCGACGCGGGGATCCTGCTCGCGTTTCCGGCCGAGCTGACCGCCGGCCTGACGAGCGGCGGCGTGCAGGGGCGCTTCGATGTCGACGGCGCGCTCGACCGCCTGCTCGCGGGCACCGGGCTCGTCGCGTTGCGCCAATCGGGCGGCGGTTACACACTGAAGCGCGCGGACGGTTCGGTCGCACGGCCCGCGGCGGCCGGCGTCGCGGCGGGCGCCGAGTTGCCCGCGATCAATGTGCGCACCCGCGCGCTGCGCGCCGAAAGCTATCGCGCGCCGAAGGAAGCGGGCGTGCTGCGTTCCGAGATCCCGCTGCTCGACACCGCGCAGGCCGTCAACATCGTGCCCGCGCAGGTGCTGCGCGACCAGCGGCCGCGCAACCTGGACGATGCGCTCGGCAATGTCAGCGGCATCACGCAGGGCAACACGCTCGCGGGCACGCAGGACACGATCATGAAGCGCGGCTTCGGCGGCAACCGCGACGGCTCGATCATGCAGAACGGGATGCCGCTCGTGCAGGGGCGCGCGTTCAACGCGGCGGTCGACAGCGTCGAGGTGCTGAAGGGGCCGACGTCGCTGCTGTACGGGCTGATGGACCCGGGCGGCGTGGTCAACGTCGTCACCAAGCAGCCGCAGCTCAAGCGCTACAACGCGATCTCGCTCGGCGCGTCGACGTTCGGGCACGGCAAGAACGGCGGCAGCGCGACCTTCGATTCGACCGGGCCGGTCGGCGACTCGCGGCTCGCGTACCGGCTGATCGTCGACCAGTCGAACGAGCAGTACTGGCGCAACTTCGGCGAATACCGGCAGACCTTCGTCGCGCCGTCGCTCGCGTGGTACGGCCGCGATACGCAGGTCGCGGTGTCCTACCAGTACCGGAAATTCCATTCGCCGTTCGATCGCGGCACCGCGCTCGACCCGCGCACCAATGCGCCGCTCGACATTCCCGCGCGGCGGCGCATCGACGAGCCGTTCAACAACATGGACGGCGAATCGCACCTCGCGCAGGTGAGCGTCGATCACCAGTTCAACGCGGACTGGAGCGCGCATTTCGGCTACAGCTACAACCGCGAGACCTACGACGCGAACCAGTTGCGCACGACCGGTGTCGATCCGGTGAAGGGCACGATGACGCGCAGCAACGACGCGACGCACGGCTCGCTCAGCACCGACAGCTACGGGATCGGCTACGTGAACGGCAAGCTGATGCTGGGCGGGATGCAGCACGACGTGCAGGTCGGCTTCGATACCGAATACCGGCGCATCTACCGCAAGGACATGCTGCGGCAGGCGGTGAAGACGCCGTTCAGCTATATCGATCCCGTCTACGGGCTGCTGCCGCCGTCGAGCACGGTGTCCGCGAGCGACAGCGACCAGACCGACACGCTGCACGATGCGTCGGCGTTCGTGCAGGACACGATCCACCTGACCGACAAGTGGATCGTGTCGGGCGGGTTGCGCTACATCACGTACAACCAGGTCGCGGGGCGCGGCCGGCCGTTCGTCGCGAACACCGATCTCAGCGGTTCGAAGTGGCTGCCGCGCGCGGGTGTCGTCTACAAGTGGACCGACACGTTCTCGCTGTACGGCAGCTATTCGCAATCGCTGAAGCCGTCGTCGTCGATCGCGCCGATGACGGGCTACATCATCGACGGCGCGACGCCGCCCGAGGAAGCGACCGCGTGGGAAGTGGGCGGCAAGCTCGACCTGCCGGGCGGGATGACGGGCACGCTCGCGCTCTTCAACATCGACAAGAAGAACGTGCTCGTGTCGCAGTACAACGACGCGACCAAGCTGACCGACTGGCGCACGTCGGGCAAGGCGCGTTCGCGCGGGATCGAGCTCGACGTGTCGGGCAAGATCGGCGAGCGCGTGAACGTGATCGCGAGCTACGCGTACATCGACGCGAAGACGACTGAAGATCCGCTGTACGCGGGCAACCAGCTGTGGAACGTCGCGCGTCACACCGCGTCGCTCGCGGCCGTCTACGACTTCGGCACGGTGGCCGGCGGCGACGACCTGCGCATCGGCGCGGACATGCGCTACGTCGGCGCGCGGCCTGGCGATTCGGCGAACAGCTTCACGCTGCCGTCGTACGTGCTCGCCGACGCGTTCGCCACGTACGACACGCGGATCGGCAAGCAGAAGCTGTCGTTCCAGCTCAACGTGAAGAACCTCTTCAATCGCACGTACTACCCGTCGAGCGCGAACCGTTACTTCGTCGCGATCGGCGATGCGCGGCAGGTGTCGCTGCTCACCACGCTGCAGTTCTGACCACGCAATTACCGCGCGGCCGTCACGGCGGCGCGCGGCTTCGGAGAAGATCCAGATGAACCGGAACATGAAGACCGGCGCCGTGCGCGCCGTGGCCGCGAGCGCGCGGCGTCGTGCCTTGCGTGCGATCGCGGGCTCGGTGCTCGCGATCGGCGCGGGCCTGGGCCTCGGCGCGGCGGTGGCCGCGCCCGCGTTGGCGGCCGATGCGTCGCAGGCCGCTACGCGCGTCGCGATGCTCGTGCAGCTGCGCGGGCCGAACCTGAAGGTTGACGAACGCATCAGCCAGCATCTCGGCGAACGCGGCTACGCGGTGCGCCTGATCGACGAGTCGTCGACGCCCGACGCGGCGCGCGATGCCGACCTGGTCGTGATTTCGTCGACGGTGTCGTCGAAGAACGTGCGACCCGGCTGGCGCACGCTCGACAAGCCGCTCGTGACCTGGGAAAACGACCTGCTCGACGATTTCGCGATGACGGGCAAGCGCCACGACGTCGACTTCGGCGAAACGGGCAAGGAGCGCTACCTGTGGCTCGTCAATGCGCCGCACCCGATCGCGGCCGGGCTGCCGGCCGGCGCGACCAACGTGTACGGCAAGCAGGCGCCGATGAGCTGGGGCAAGCCGGGGCTCGGCGCGATCACGATCGCGACCGTGTACGGCCAGCCCGACAAGGCCGCGATCTTCGCGTACGAGAAGGGCGCGACGATGGATTACGAAGCGCTCGCGCCCGCGCGTCGCGTGATGTTCTTCCTCGACAACGACACGTTCGTGAACCTGTCGCCGGCCGGTGTCGCGCTGTTCGACGCGGCCGTCGACTGGGCGGCCGGGCGGCGCTGATCGGCAACGCCGGCGCTAGGCCGGCTGCCGTGCCGCCGCTTCGATCAGTTGCGCGAGCTTCTGCGCCGGCTCCGACATCGTGCGCCGCGCGCGATGCACGAGCCCGATGTCGCGGTGGAACGTGTGATGCCCGAGGTCGATCGCGCGTACGCCGGCCGGCCAGCGGCGATACACGGCGGTCTGCGGGACGATCGCGACGCCGACGCCGTTCTCGACCAGCTTGACGATCGCGTCGAGCTCGTCGAGCTCACACGTGTCACGCACCGCGATATGCATCTTCCTCAGGAAGCGGTCGACCTGGCGGCCGCCGAACGACGCGCGGTCGTAGCGCACGAACGGCTCGCGCGCGAGCAGCTCGGCCCAGTCCTTGCCCTTCACGCTGCGCGGCACGATCAGCCGGAACGGTTCCTGCACGAGGGTCGTCCAGTGCAGGTCGCTCTGCAGCGAAAACGGCGGCCGGATGATCGCGGCCATGTCGATCTCGCCCGCATCGACCCGGTTGACCAGCTCGATCGACAGCCCCGGGATCACGCGCGTGCGGCACGCGGGATGGCGGCGATGGAAATCGGCGAGCGCGGCCGGCAGCAGCGCGCTCTGCACCGACGCGATCGCGCCGATCGTCACGCGCACGGCGGCCGGCGAGCCGGGCGACGTCGAGCTCAGGTTCTCGTACAGGCCGATCAGCGCCTGCGCCTGGTCGAGCACGTGATGACCCATCTCGTTGAGCCGTGCCGAGCGGCCTTGCCGGTCGAACAGCGCGAAGCCGAGTTCGGCTTCGAGCCGCTGCATCTGCGCGCTCACGGCCGCCTGCGTGAGCCCGATACGGTTGCCGGCCGCGGCGAACGTGCCTTCCCGGGCGACGGCGACGAGGGTTTTCAGTTCGCGGATCATTGATCAATTTCGTTTGTGAATGACGCAACTATATATTGATTTAATTTCTGCTTGACCTTGACTACCATGGTGCCGTCCTCGCGCCACGCGAGCGTTCCATCACGAGGCCATCATGAGTCTTTCCCCGTTTCACCTGGCGATTCCCGTCTATGACCTGCCGGCCGCGCGCGATTTCTACGGCCGTGTGTTCGGGCTGGCAGAAGGGCGCTCGAGCGCGCAGTGGGTCGACTTCGACTTCTACGGGCACCAGCTCGTGATTCACGAGCATCCGAAGACCGCGTCGCAGGAAGGCGCGCATACGAACGCAGTGGACGGTCACGACGTGCCGGTGCCGCATTTCGGAATCGTGCTCGACTGGCCGAGCTGGGAAGCGCTGGCCGAGCGGCTGAAGTCGTTCGGCGTGACCTTCGTGATCGAGCCGTATGTGCGGTTCCAGGGGCAGGTCGGCGAACAGGCGACGATGTTCCTGTTCGATCCGTGCGGCAACGCGCTCGAATTCAAGGCGTTCCGCGACATCGGCCAGTTGTTCGCGAAGTGACCGGCGGCGCGGTCAGCGCCGATCGACATTGGGTGCGAGAATGCGGCCTCCGGCCCGGTTGTGCGCCTGCGCACCGGCCGGCGTCGTGCCGCACGGCATCTGTCCGTGCGAGCCGTTCTCCAAGGAACCCGTATGGACAGTCACATCGCTCCGGTGGAGCTGAAGAAGGCCTACCGTCTCCTCAACCACGGCCCGACCGTGCTCGTGTCGGCCCGCCACGCTGGCGTCGACAACGTGATGGCCGCCGCGTGGGCGTGCGCGCTGGATTTCCTGCCGCCGAAGCTGACGGTCGTGCTCGACAAGACCGCGAAGACGCGCGAGCTCGTCGAGCGCAGCGGTACGTTCGTGATCCAGGTGCCGACGGCCGCGCAGCTTCGCCTCACGCATGCGGTCGGCAGCCACAGTCTCGCGGAGCGCCCCGACAAGCTGCGCGAAGCGGGCGTCACGCTGTTCGACGTCGAAGGCCACGACCTGCCGTTCGTCGCCGGCTGTTCGGGCTGGCTCGCGTGCAAGCTGGTTCCGGAGCCGCACAACCAGCAGACCTACGACCTGTTCATCGGCGAGGTGGTCGCGGCGTGGTCCGACACGCGCGTGTTCCGCGACGGCCACTGGTATTTCGAATCGGCCGATCCGGCGCTGCGCAGCCTGCACTACATCGCGGGCGGCAATTTCTACGCGATCGGCGAATCGCTGCACGTCGATCCGGACGCGAAGTAAGCACCGATCCGGGCGCGCGGTTCATGCGCGCTTGTTCAATTCCATCAGCATGGCTTCGGCGAACGCCTGCGCGACGCGCGGCAGCGTGCGGCCGCGCTTCGTGACGAGCGCGATCGGCCGCATGAACGCAGGGTCGTCGATCGGCTTCGCGACCAGCTCGGGCTCGGCGCGCACCTCGCGCGCGGTTGCCGGCAGGATCGTCACGCCGAGGCCGCCGCGCACCATCGCGACGGCCGTCATCATGTAGGTCGGCTCGCACGCGATGGCGGGCGTGCAGCCGGCCGCGTCCAGCGCGGCATCGACGACGCTGCGCACGCTCGTGCCTCGTGCGGTGAGCACGAGCGGCACGGCTGCGACGTCTGCAGTGGTCAAGCGGCGCTTGCGCGCGAGCGGATGATCCTTCGGGCACACGGCGACGAGCCGGTCGGCGCCCGCATACAGCACCTCCAGCGACGCATCGAAGGTGTCGCCGCCCGTCAATCCGAGATCGGCTTCCTCGTTGCGCACGAGCGCGGTGACGAGGCTCGCGACGCCGTCGCGGATCTCGAAGCCCGCAAGCGGCACCTCGCGCCGGAACGACTGGATCAGCTCGGGCAGCACGCTGGACGCGAAGGTCGGCAGGCACGCGAGCCGCACCGTGCCGCTCGTGCCTTCGCCGAGTGCGCGCGCGTCGCGCAGCACGCGCTCCATGTCGTCGAGCGAGCGTTGCAGCAGCGGCAGCAGCTCGCGCCCGGTCTGCGTGAGTGCGACGCTGCGGCTGTTGCGGTCAAACAGGCGCGCGCCGACGATCTCCTCGAGCCGGCGGATCTGCACGGTCAGCGCCGGCTGCGACAGGTGCAGGCGCGCGGCCGCACGGGTGAAGTTGCCGGCCTGCGCGACGGTGACGAACGCGCGAATGTCGCGAAGATTCAGATCCATAACGGTTCGTGATTGCTGCGATCAAATCATTTCAATTGTGCTATCGCTGCGCCGACCTTACGCTCGTCTCCAACAAAAGACAAGGTAGGAGACACGGATGCTGCCGTTACTCGGGCTGGGCACGATCGTCGTGCTGCTGGCCGCGATTCTGTCGAAGCGGATGTCGCCGCTCGTCGCGCTGATCATCGTGCCGATCGCCGCGTCGCTGATCGGCGGCTTCGGGCTGCACACCAGCAAGTTCGTCATCGACGGGCTGAAGGGGCTCGCGCCCGTCGTCGGGATGTTCGTGTTCGCGATCCTCTATTTCGGGACGATCACCGACGCCGGCACGCTCGACCCGATCATCGACCGCATCCTGCGCGCGGTCGGCACGCGGCCCACGCGCATCGTGATGGGGACGACGCTGCTCGCGCTGCTGATTCACCTCGACGGCTCGGGCGCCGTCTGCTTCCTCGTGACGATTCCGGCCGTGCTGCCGCTGTACGACCGGCTGAAGATGGACCGGCGCGTGCTCGCCGCCGCGGTGTCGATGGCCGCGGGCATCAACTTCCTGCCGTGGACGGGGCCGATGATCCGCGCGTCGGCGTCGCTGCACCTGCCGGTGTCGGCGCTGTTCAATCCGCTGATCCCGGTGCAGGCGATCGGGCTCGTGTTCGTGTTCGGCGTCGCGTACTGGCTCGGGCGGCGCGAGGAGAAGCGGCTCGGCCTGTCGCGCGACGACGCGTCGATTCCGCTGCCGAAGCGCGCGCTGACGCCCGACGAGCAGGCGCTGCGCCGGCCGCACCTGTTCTGGTTCAACCTGGTGCTGACGCTCGTCGTGCTCGGCACGATGGTCGTGATGGGCGAGAAGATCCCGCCCGCGATCATGTTCATGGTCGGGCTGTGCATCGCGCTGATGGTGAACTACCCGGACGTCGACATGCAGAGAAAGCGCATCGACGCGCATGCGCGCGCCGCGCTGATGATGGCCGGCATCCTGCTCGCGGCCGGCGTGTTCACGGGGATCATGCAGGGCAGCGGAATGCTGAAGGCGATGGCGCAGGCGGCGGTCGGCTTCGTGCCGCCGTCGATGGCCGGCCACATCCCGGTGGTGCTCGGCCTCGCGTCGATGCCGCTCAGCATGCTGTTCGATCCCGATTCGTTCTACTTCGGCGTGCTGCCCGTGATCGCGGAAGTGGCCGGCCAGCTCGGCGTGCCGGCCGTGCAGGTCGGGCAGGCGGCGTTGCTCGGCCAGATGACGACCGGCTTCCCGGTCAGCCCGCTGACGCCCGCGACCTTCCTCGTCGTCGGCCTGTGCGGCATCGAGCTGGCCGAGCACCAGAAATTCACGTTCCCGCTGCTGTTCGGCGCCTCGATCGTGATGACGATCGCGTGCGTCGTGCTTGGCATCTTTTGATCTTTCCCGGCGGTGACCGCCGCCGGACGACGGTACGGACATGACAGCAAAGCAACCTGAACGGCGCGTGCGCATCGGCGCGGGCGCCGGCTACTCGGGCGACCGGATCGAGCCCGCGGTCGAACTGGCCGAACACGGGCAGCTCGACTATCTCGTCTTCGAATGCCTGGCCGAGCGCACGATCGCGATCGCGCAGCAGGCGCGGCGCCAGGACCCCGCACTCGGCTACGACCCGCTGCTCGACGCGCGGATGCAGGCGGTGCTGCCGGTCGCCGTGCCGAAGGGCGTGCGCATCGTGTCGAACATGGGCGCGGCGAATCCGCGTGCGGCCGCGCGGCGCACCGCGCAAATCGCGCAATCGCTGGGTTTCACGAAGCTGAAGGTCGCGGCGGTCGAAGGCGACGACGTGCTCGACGTCGTGCTGCGCGGCGCATTCCGCTTCGAGGAATCGGGCGACGACGTCGCCGCCTATCGCGACCGCATCGTGTCCGCGAACGCGTACCTCGGCGCCGCGCCGATCGTCGATGCGCTCGCGGCCGGCGCCGACGTCGTGCTGACCGGGCGCGTCGCCGATCCGTCGCTGTTCGCCGCGCCGCTGATTCACGCGTTCGGCTGGCGGATGGACGACTGGGACACGCTTGGCGCCGCGACGGTCGTCGGCCACCTGCTCGAATGCGCGGGGCAGGTGACGGGCGGCTATTTCGCCGATCCCGGCTACAAGGACGTGCCGAACCTCGCGCGGCTCGGGTTTCCGATCGGCGAAGTCGCGGCCGACGGCACGCTCGTGATCACCAAGGTGCCGCACGCGGGCGGCCGCGTGAGCGCGGCGACCTGCAAGGAACAGCTGCTCTACGAGATTCACGATCCGGCGCGGTATCTGCAGCCCGATGTCGTCGCGGATTTCACGCAGGTCACCGTTGCCGAGGAGACGACCGATCGCGTGCGCGTGACGGGCGGGCGCGGCGCCGCGCGGCCCGATACGCTGAAGGGTTCGGTGGCTTACGTCGACGGCTGGATCGGTGAAGGCCAGATGTCGTACGGCGGCCCGGGTGCGCTCGAACGTGCGCGTCTCGCGCTCGAGATCGTTCGCGAGCGGTTGGCGATGACCGGCGTCGCCGCGACCGAGTTGCGCTTCGACCTGATCGGTGTCGATGCGCTGTATGGCGACGCGACGCCGGCCGTGCGCGGCGAGCCGGCCGAGGTGCGCGTGCGGGTGGCCGGCCGTGCGGCGAGCGCCGCGGAAGCGGCGCGCATCGGCAACGAAGTCGAGACGCTCTATACGAACGGGCCGGCCGGCGGCGGCGGCGCGTTCAAGTCGACGCGCGAGGTGATCGCGGTGCAGTCGGTGCTGCTGCCGCGCGCGGCCGTGACGCCGTCGTTTTCATTCGTGGAGGCATGATGCAACTGCGTGAACTCGCGCATGCGCGCACCGGTGACAAGGGCAATACGCTGAACGTGTCGGTGATCTGCCACGATCCGCGTCATTACGATCACCTGCGCACGCATCTGGATGCCGACGCCGTGAAGGCGTGGCTCGCGGGCATCGTGCACGGCGACGTCGTGCGCTATGAACTGCCGGCGCTCGGCGCATTCAATTTCGTGCTGCGCGATGCGCTCGGCGGCGGCGTCACGCGCTCGCTCGCGCTCGACGCGCACGGCAAGTCGGTCAGTTCGGCGCTGCTGGCGATCGAGGTGCCCGCCCCGGCGTAACGGATGTCGCCGCCGGAGGCGGGCCAGCGCTTACGGAATCAGCAGTTCGCGCAGGCCGTTGGCGTGCTCGATGCGTTCGCCGGCGATGTGCAGGCGCTGATCGCGGCGATAGTCGTAGACCGCGCGCGACGCGGCGAGCTGGTCGAAATCGAGTTCGACCGCGTGACGCGATTCGGTATTGCCGGCCTCGAAGATCAGGTTACCGAACGGATCGGCCGCGAGGCTGCCGCCCGCGAACACGATGTCGTGCGTGCTGCCGCCGACGCGGTTGGCGACCACCGCGAACACCTGGTTCTCCATCGCCCGCGCCGTCGCCGACGTGCGGTGGACGGGGCGGTACGGCTCCATGTTGCCGTCGGTGATGAGGATCAGCTCGGCACCGAGCGCGGCGAGCGCGCGGCCGGTTTCGGGGAATTCGTTGTCGTAGCAGATCAGCAGGCCAATCCGCACGCCGCGCCATTCGATCGTCGCGAAACGGTCGCCGGGCAGCACGACGCCGTGCTCGCTCACCCACAGATGCGTCTTGCGGTAGCGCAGCGCGATGCCGTCCGGCGTGACGAAGACGGTCGTGTTGTAGAAGCGGCCGCCGTCGTTCTCGATCAGTCCGACCACGACCGCCACATCGCGGGCGCGTGCGGCTGCCATGACGGCGCCGACGCTCGGGCCGTCGAGCGGCTCGGCGCATTCCGCGAGATTCGACGGATCGAGGAAGCCGGTGAGCTGCGCTTCCGGAAACATCACGATGTCGGTGCCCGGTGCGCAGGTTGCGATCGCGTCGAGCGTGCGTTGCAGGTTGTAGGGCGTGTCGCCGTCGCGACCGGCGAGCTGGACGATATCGAGCTTCAGTTTCATGGCGATTTCGGTAGCAGGGGCCCGTCGCCGGTGGCGCCGGAAGGGTGGGTAAGGAGGCCCCAGTATGCGCCGAAGCGGCGGATTTCCCATCCCGCCGGCGCGTTAACCCTTCGGGGGTATTGATCTGTGACGCCGCCGGTGCCGGCGAGCACCGGCACGCGCGGCCCGCGATGCGCGTCAGGTGCCGGCTTGCGCGTTCAGGAACAGCGAGAACAGCTCCGATTGCGAGTTGATGGCGAGCTTCCCGTAGATGTTGCGGCGATGGACCTTGACCGTTTCGGCGGATATCGCCAGCTTGTTCGCGACTTCCTTGTTCGAGCGCCCGCTCAGGATCAGCCGGATCACGTCGAGTTCGCGCGCGGTGAGCGGCGTGCCGAGCCGCGCCATGGCGCGCTCGAAGCCGTCCTGCGCACGGGGGCCGGCCCGCGGCGGCACCGTGGCTTCGACGGCGGCCGGCTCGAACGCGAGCCGCTGCCGCATCAGCCCGGCCACCCACGGCCGGATCAGGTCGAGCAGCGCTACCTGCTCGGGGCTGAAGCGCCGCTTGCTGCCGAGCGACAGGCACAGCGTGCGCGCATCGTCGAGCACGACGTTGTACTGCACCTCGTCCTCGACGACGTTGTGCGTGAAATAGAGCGTGTAGTACTCGGTATCGCGGAAGCATTCGGGCGCGACGTCGGACAGCCGGAACAGGCCGCTCTTCGGCGCGTCGCGGTTCGCGATGTAGAACGGGTCGAGCTGGTACAGGCCCTGCACGTAGTCGCGGAACAGCGGGTCCGGGCCGCCGCCTTCGTACGGGCATTCGGCGAACACCTGCGGGCGGCCGTCGCCGAACGTCAGCGCGACCCAGCTGTCGACCGCGACGTATTCCTCGATCAGCCGGATCAGCGCCAGCCAGAAGCCCGGCTGGTCGAGCGACTCGATGAGCCGCCCGACCGAGCGGTGCCAGGCGACGTCCTGCAACGTGAGGTTCATGCGTGTTCCGGGTCGGGCGGGACCGGTCGGGACGCATCGCGCCGTCGCGCCATGCGCATCGACCGGATCGGGGAATGAAGAACGAGATCGTAACGCCGGACGACGCGAATGGCGAGGCCGCGCACCGCCTCCGTCTCCTGATAAGCTATCGCGATTCCGAGAGGGGGCAGCCGTTGACCTCCAGTGCCTATACCAAGACCAAGACTCATAACGATATGACAACGATGCCTTTGACGGGCCAGTCGCTCGACACGCTGATGAACCGGCTCGAAGCCGATCTCGAAGAAAGCGACTCGAGCCGCGAGAGCGACCTTGCGGCAAGACTGCGGGCCCAGCCGTTGCGTGCCGATTCGCTCGACGCGATCGAGCGCCTGCACACGCTCTGGATGCACGCCGGCGATCCGGCCGCTGCACGCGCCGTGCTCGACGACGACGGCGCAGGCGTGCACGACACGGCGCCGCCCGACGCGCGGCCCGACATCCGCATGCAACTCGCGCTGTACCGGTTGCAGATCGCCCGGCACCTGGGCGAGAACGACGCCGTCACCCACGCGATCGGTGAGATGCATGACGTCGTGCGCACGTCGCCGACGCTCGATGCCGATCGCTTCGTCCGCGCCCGCATTCTCGATACGCTGGAATACGACCACGCGGAGCACGCGCTCGACGCGATCGAACTGCGTCACGCATTGAATGGCGCGCTGGCCGACCGCGCCACGTTTCGCGCCTGGGACGAAGCGAACCGGCAATGCCTGCGTGCGTGGGCCTTGCGGCGGCTTGGCCGGGACGACGACGCGCGGGCGGCGGCCGAGGCCGCGGTGGCGGCCATCGCGGCGGCAGGCGCGGACCAGGACATCGACGCCGATGACTGGCTGCGGATCGGCCGGGCGATGATCGAGATTGCGCCGCTGCAGTTCGACACGATTCGCCGGGCCGTCGAGTCGCGCATCGCCGACTGGGCACTGCCGCCGCGCCGCGAGGCCGAGGTGAGGCTGGCGCGGCTTGCCGCGCGGGCGGCACACGCGCAAGGCGATCTCGACGGCGCGCTCGCCCGGTGCGAGATGGCGAGTCACAGCCTCGAGTCGGACGGCGGCGACGACTTCATCGAATACGAACTGCCGTGGCTGCTCGAGGCGGGCCGCTTCGACGACGCGGGGCGCCGCGCGTTCTTCCACGTGTACCAGCTCGAAAGCAGCATGCTCGACCGGGTGGGGCAGATCATCCACGCACGCCTCGCCGAGCCGGCCGACACATCGGTCTGGTGGCCGCTGTGCGCGATGCGCGCAGCCGGTTTCGCGCCGACGCTCGAGCGGCTCGTCGAACTCGGCGCGGAACAGCCCGACGCGCTGGCCGCGCGTTCGCCGACGCACGGCGAGATCTTTGCCGCGCTCGGCTCGCTCGAGGGCGATGCGTTGCGCTACGCGGTCGCCGACGCCGCGCGCGAGGTCGCGCTGCGGCGCGCGCCCGGCCATCCGTGGATCGCGCGGCTCGCGGCGGTCTACGATGGCGAAACCGGCCGCATCGATGCGACGACCCAGGCCGCGCGCCTGTTCGCGGCCGCGCAGGAAGGCGAGATGCACGACAACCGCACCGCGTTCACGCTGACCGAGGCGCGCATACGCGCGCTGGGGGTCGCCGCCGCGCTGAGACTGCCGCCGCCGTCGCTGCGCAGCGGCTTGTGGAGCTACGCATTCTCGGGCTGGATCGAGGACCGGGTCGAGGAGGCGATCGAGGCACTGCCGGCCGCGGAACGGGCGCCGGTGCGCGCCGACCTTCAGCGCCTGCGGATCGCCGCGTACGAGCAGGGCCGTGCGTGCATGGAGCGCTTCTTCGAGACCGGCAAAGGGCACCCGTACGATTCTTGTGCGCACCTGTATTCGATGCTGTGCAACAACCTTGCGATTCTCTACCGCGACGAGGACCGTTACGACGAGGCGCTGGTCCTGCATCGCAACGGGATTGCGGCGAGCTCGTTTGCCGAGCATTACTCCGGTGTCCGCTACGTGCTCGCCTGCCAGGGCAAGGACGACGAGATGGTCGAGGCCGCCGAGCAGCTTTGGCATTACGCCGCCGAATACGGTTTCAGCCGGCATGACCCGAACTGGTACGTGCGCGACGTGGTGCGCGCGCTGTATCGCCTCGATCGTTGCAACGAATTGCCGATCTGGCTCGAACGCCTCGTCGGCTGGCAGCGGGAACACGATCAGGTCGACGGCAGCCTGCCCGACGAGGCGCTGATCGCCCGCTTCGTGTTCGCCTCCCACATGGCGGCATCGCATCCGGATCAGGCGTCGGCGCTGTACGACGCCGCGCGCGGGCAGGCCGATGCGTCGCACGATCTGGATGTCCTGCTCCGGGCTGCCGACGCGGCATACGAACTGGGCCGCCGGTCGGATGCGAAGTATTTCTACGAGCGTGTGCTTGCCGGCAACCGGCACGCTGCGGAACCGCTCGACCTGATGGAGGACGTGATCGAGCGACGGATCCGCGAGGCCGATGCGCCGGCCTCGCCGGATTCAGCGACCGCCGCGCCGAACAAGCGCTGGTGGAAGTTCTGGCAATGACGGCCGTCGATCGGCGGCCCGGCTACGCGCCGCGCAACGCGCTGAACGCCGATGCGCTGAAAGCGGCGATCGCCGCGCGCAGCACCGCGCGGGGCGATGCCGACGCGGTGCGCGCGTGGCTGCTCAATCATTTCTACCGGCATGTCGTCGCCAACTTCGAGCCCGCGCGCACGATCGGGTCGCTCGACGAGGCGCGGCAGGCGCTCGGCCAGGCTGCGCCGCCGGCGTGGGTCGCGCGGCGCTTCGGGCCCGGCGCGAAGACGATCGGCGAGGGCGACGCCGGCAGGCAGGCCCCCGTCGTCTGGGTCGACCCGGCCGATCCGCACCTTCTCGCACTTGAAACCACGCTCGTCGAGTTTCTCGAATCGCGCAAGGGCACCGGGCTCGAGGGCAAGCTCGACCGTGTCAATTGCCCGCAGGCGCTCGCGATGTGGGAACGCGAGCATGCGGAGATGGCGGACCGGATCGCGCGGGGCTGGCGCGAGAGCCAGCCCGATGCGCTGCGCACGTGGTGCGAAACCGCCAACGGGCGCTTTGTCGAATTCCTGCCCGACAGCGCGCTGCTGCGCGCCGAAATGGCGTTCGAGAGTTACGTGATGCGCCATTGCCTCGGCCAGTTCGCCGACCGGCAAGCGCTGACGGGCGGCTACGGCGGGCGCTATGCGGAAGCGATCGAGGCGCGCACGCTGCGGTTGCTGAGCTTTCGGGATGCGGGCGGCCAGCCGCACATCACGATCAGCGTCGCGGTGCATGCGGACGGCAGCCTCGACGTCGATCAGGTCAAGGGCAAGCAGAACCGGCCGCCGGTCGAGCGCTACGTCGACGACGTGCTGGCCTGCCTGAATGCGCTGGGGACGACGGATCGCACGCCGCCCGACTGCATCGCGCTCGGTGTCGTCCATACGCCGTCGGGGTGGTGCAGGATCGAGGACGTGACGGATGCCGCGTCGCAAGCACGGCTCGTCGCGCGCCATCCGCAATTGTTCGGACGGCTCGCCGAGCCGACGCCGACCGTCGAGTGGCTGGTCGCCGCGCGGCAGCCTGAACTGCTGCACGCGCGGCCGCCGCGTGCCGGTTCGGTGCGTTACGCGGTGCGCGCGACGCTGGCGCCGGCGGTGCCGTCCGCACGGCCGGACGACGCGCAGCCTGCCTTTGCCACCGAGGGCGTGCGCTGGCCCGGCTACGACGCGCCGCGTGGCGTCGGTGCCGCGCAATGACGGGGCGAAGACCATGATATTCAAGTTGATCGTTGCCCTGTTCGTGCTGTGGCGCATCGTGCGCTACTTCCGCCGGCGCGGTGGGCGCTATTCGGCGTTGCCGGCCCGCAAGCACTGGGCGCTGCTGCTCGCGCACCCGTACGTGGAAGCGACGGGATTCTCGGGTTTCGACGATGCGGACACGAGCCACCTGAACGACACGTCGCGCAAGTTCTTGCGTGCCCAGATGCTGCACCAGATGGAGTTGCGCACCGACGCGACGGACGACGATGCGCGCGCGCACCTGGCGCGCGTGCTCGAGACGCAGTGGTTTCGCGCCGACCTGCATGCGCTGCGGCCGACCGACGACCCGCGTGCGGCGCTCGCGTTCGCCTGTGCGCGGATGGCGTTCCTCGCGCGCGTGGCGATGCTGATGGGCTGGACCGAGCCGGACACCGCCTGGCGCGTGGTGTTGCTCAACGCGCAGCGCGCCCAGGACTGTTTCGACAGCTGGACGGATTTCGGCCACGCGTACATCGCGGGCCGCAGGCAGTGGGTGGCGGGATTTCGCGCCGACCCGTTCGGCAAGGCGTTCGACGACGCGACGCTGCAAGGCTGGCTCGCACCGGGTGGCGGTGCATGGGGGGCGGCGGCGTGGCCGGGGCTGGCGGCGTTCGATCCCGAGCCGGTCGCGCAACCGCGTTGATGCCGTGATGCCGCTGGCCGTTTGCTTCCCGCACTGTTTCTCATTCCTGGCGACGCCGACATGATTTCATCCATTCATCCCCTGGTGCGACGTCTGGCGCTGTCCGCTGCGTGTGCGGTGCCGGCGTTGACGTTGCCGGCTGCGGCGCACGCGATCGAGCCGGCGGTGGCCGACCGCCTGCTGCGCACGTTCATCCACGACAGCTATGGCAACTGGCGCGCGGACCGCAAGGGCTGGCAGGCGGACGGCGGCGATCTTGTCTATTCGCCGTGCGGCTCGCTGCGCGTCGCGACCGCGGAGGGCCCGCGCACGTTGCTCGCGATGTGCGGCGAGACCGAGGCGGCCGTGCAGAACGGGATGCCGGGCATGGATACGGACGCGACGACCGGCACGATCGACCTGTACGTGCTGAAACCGGCGGCGGACGGCAAGACGCTCGAGCCGGTCATGAAGAAAACGGAGATCGCGTCGGGCGGGCGCGGCGAGCCGGGCACGGTGCGTATCGAGCGGCTCGGGCCGCATCTGTTCGGGTTCGTCATCGGCGAAAGCGACACGCGGCAAGGCTATTCGCAACGCTTCCGCGCGATCTGGCTGCCGGTCGGCAATGCACTGGTGCTGGCGGCGGCGCGCATCGACGAGGCCCTCGACAACGCGGAGTCGACCGAATGTGCGCACGCGCGGGCGCGCTGCGAGGAACGCCGCTTCGAGATCGCGCCGGACCTGACCGGCGCCGGCGACGTCTATCCGTTGACGGTCACGGAAACGGGCACGCGCGGCGACAAGACGATCCGCGCGCGCCATACGGTGAAGTTCGACGCGGCGCGTGGCCGCTACGTCGTGCCGAAGGCATTGCGCGAAGGGTACTGATCCATCGCGCGCAGGAACGGGCGGCGTGGCGCCGCCCGCGCATCACACGTACAGATACCGCACGAGGTGGAAGAACACCGGCGCGGCGAAGCAGATCGAGTCGACGCGATCGAGCATCCCGCCGTGGCCCGCGATCATCGAGCCCCAGTCCTTGGTGCCGAGCGAGCGCTTGACGGCCGACAGCACGAGGCCGCCGACGAAGCCCGCGATCACGATCGCGAGCGAGATGCCGAACGCCGACCCGAAGCTGAACGGCGTCACGCGATACAGCGAGGCGCCGCACAGCGTGGCCAGCAGGCCGCCGCCGATGAAACCCTCGATCGTCTTCGACGGCGACAGCTGCGGCGCGATCTTGCGCTTGCCGAACAGCTTGCCGACCACGTACTGCAGCACGTCGCTGATCTGCACGACGAACAGGAAGAAGAACAGCAGCAGCGCGTTCTGCCCCGCGTAGTGCGGAATGTCGAGGATCAGCACGGCCGGCGCATGGCTCAGCCCGTACACGCACACCATCAGCGCCCAGTTGATCTTCGCGTTGCGGCTCAGGAAGTCGCGCGTGTCCTGCGTGAGCGCCGACACGAGCGACATCGCGAAGAACAGGTGCACGGGCACGAAGATCGAATACATCCCGTACCAGTTGATCCCGAGCAGCAGGTATTGCACGGGGATCGCGACGAAGAACGCGATGAACAGCGTCGTGTGGTCGCTCGGCGTGGTGGGCGTGAGCGTGATGAATTCGCGCAGCGTCAGGTAGGACAGCACCGCGAACACGAGATAGGTGATGTTGTTGCCGAGGCCGATCGCGATGGCCATGATCGCGATCATCGCCCACCACGCACGGATGCGCTGGTTCAGGTTGACGATGGTCGCGCTGGTGCCGCCGCTGCGTGCGCCGAGGATCGCGCCGATCACGGTCGCGACGACGAGCACGCCCGTGACGCCCGCGACCAGTTCCCAGAAATTGGTTCGCATCATTGATATCCGGAAAAGGGAGAAGAGGGCGCCGCGTTCAGCCGGCCGGCCGCTGCGGCGGCGCGAGCGCGACGACCGCGTCGCGCATGCGGGCGAGGAACGTCGGCTTGTCCTCGTCGGCGCCGCGCTGTTCGTTCGCGCCGAAGTGCACCTTGCAGATCAGCGGCACCGGCCAGATCGCGCCCTTCGGCATGATCCGCTGCAGGTTCTCGAGATAGACGGGCGCGAGCGCGACGTCCGGAAACTCGGTCGCGAGGTGGAACAGCCCGCTCTTGAACGGCTGCGGCAGGATCTCGGCGCCGCGCGTGCCTTCCGGGAAGATGATGATCGAATGGCCCTGCTTGAGCGCGTCGCGCACCGGGTCGAGCGGATCGCCGCCGGATTCGCGGTGGCGGTCGATCAGCACGACGTTCAGCAGCTTCTGCGCGATGTGGCGCTTCATGTCGCTGCTGTCCCAGTAGTCGCGCGCGGCGACCGGCCGCACGACCGCGCGCACGTTGCGCGGCAGCGCGGCGAGGATCGCGAGCGTGTCGATGTGGCTCGTGTGGTTCGAGAAGTAGATCTTCTGCGTCGGGGACGGCGGCGCCTGATGCCAGACCGGATACGCACCGGCGACGAGCCGCACGATGGACAGCAGGAAATCGCGCTGCCAGACGTTGAGGATGTTCATCGGCGCTGCGCCTCCTGCGTGCCTGCATGGCCCGCTGCGCATGAGCGGCGGGCGGGACCCCGGAATGCCGGCGCGGCAGGATGCGCGCCGGACGGCCCTTGTTTAAATTTTTTCAAATTCGTGGCTGCCTGTCGCAGGTCCGCGATAATCGGACGAGTCGCCGTCATACGCTGTTGCGTCGCGGCGAATGCGCCGGTCGGCGGCGTGATAATCGGCTGTTGCACGAGCGCCCGTTTGCAGTTCGAATGGATCTCGCTGCGATCGGGCCAGCGGATTATCGCGAGTTTCCGTCAAAAACGCCAGATTGGCGCCGCGCGTGCGGGCCGGGCGCGCGCTTGACGCATCGGGGCCGCTCGGCGACGATTAGGGCCGTCCATGGAAGGCCGTCCAAGGCCGTTTCGCCGCCCGGGGCATGGCGGCGGGAAATGTATCCGACTGTGCCGCGCAAATTAAAACGATGAGCCTCTACGCACTCAAACCCAAATTCCAGAACACGCTGCGCCCGTTCGCGAACTCGCTCGCCGAGCGCGGCGTGACGGCCAACCAGGTCACGCTGTTCGCGGCCGGCGGCTCGATCGTCGTCGGCGCGCTCGCCGGCCTCGGCGTGTTTGCCCGCGCGCTGTTCCTGCTGATCCCGCTGTGGCTGTTCGCACGGATGGCGCTCAATGCGATCGACGGGATGCTCGCGCGCGAGCACGGCCAGAAGAGCACGCTCGGCGCCTACCTGAACGAGCTCGGCGACGTCGTGTCCGATGTCGCGCTGGTGCTGCCGTTTCTCGCGATTTCCGCGTTCGCTCCGGCAGACGTCTGGCTGTTCGCGCTGACGGCGGTGATCGTCGAATGCGCGGGGCTGATCGGCCCGCTGGTCGGCGTGAGCCGCCGCTACGACGGCCCGTTCGGCAAGAGCGACCGCGCGCTCGCGCTCGGCGCGTTCGCGCTGTGGATCGGGCTCGGCTTTCCGGTTGGCGGCGTCGCCGTCTGGCTGTGGCGCCTGCTGATCGTGCTGTCGATCGTGACCGTGGTGCGGCGCGTGCAGGCCGGCATCGCGGAAAAGGGCGGTTGAAAGGGCAGTTGAAGCAGCGGTTGAAACAGTCGTCAACACAGTTGCGGTACCGGGCGCCGGAGGGCGGCGCACCAAGATTCGAATAACGAAACGAGAGAGAAACGCATGAGCGCACGCATGGCCCGCGAGGCCGACTTCATCACGCACGACGGCGAAACGCTGTTCTATCGTCACTGGCCCGCCACGGGCCCGCGCTGCCGCGGCGCCATCGTGTTGCTGCACCGCGGCCACGAACACTCGGCGCGCGTCGCGCACCTGGTCGACGAGCTCGACCTGCCCGATTTCGCATTTTTCGCGTGGGATGCGCGCGGCCACGGCCGCTCGCCCGGCGCGCGCGGCTACAGCCCGAGCGCGGCCGCGTCGGTGCGCGACCTGCAGACCTTCGTCGAACATGTCCGCGACACGCACGGCATCGCGATCGAGGACATGGCGGTGGTCGGCCAGAGCGTCGGCGCGGTGCTCGCGGCCACCTGGGCGCACGACTACGCGCCGCCGATCCGCGCGCTCGTCGTCGCATCGCCGGCGTTCCACATCAAGCTCTACGTGCCGTTCGCGCGGCCGGGCCTGCGGCTGATGCACAAGCTGCGCGGGCTGTTCTACGTGAACAGCTACGTGAAGCCGAAATTCCTCACGCACGATCCCGAGCGGATCGCGAGCTATGCGTCCGATCCGCTGATCACACGGCCGATCGCGGTCAACATGCTGCTCGACCTGCACGACACCGCGCAGCGGATCGTCGCCGACGCGGCCGCGATCACCGTGCCGACGCAGCTGCTGATCTCCGGCGCCGACTGGGTCGTGCATCGCGGCCCGCAGGATCGCTTCTTCGAACGCCTCGGCGCCGCGCGCAAGGAGCGCATCGTGCTGCCGGGCTTCTATCACGACACGCTCGGTGAACGCGACCGCGCGCAGGCGCTCGCCCCGCTGCGTGCATTCGTGCTGCGCGAATTCGATGCGCCGAGCCCGCGCGTGTCGCTCGCCGACGCCGACCGGCGCGGCGCGTTCCACGACGAATACGCGGCGCTCGGCCGGCCGCCCGCGAATGCGTTCGCGCGGGCGTACTGGGCGCTCACGCGCGCCGGCCTGAAGGCCGGCGGCGCGCTGTCGGACGGCATCGCGCTCGGGCTGCGGCTCGGCTTCGATTCGGGCTCGACGCTCGACTACGTGTACCGCAACCGCGCGCAAGGGCGGCTCGGCGTCGGCGCGCTGATCGACCGCACCTATCTCGATTCGCCGGGCTGGGTCGGCATCCGCCAGCGCAAGGTGCATCTGCAGGAACTGATCGGCGCGGCGATCGGCCGCCTGCGCGGCCACGGCGCACCGGTGCGGATCGTCGACATCGCGGCCGGGCACGGGCGCTACGTGCTCGACGCGATCGCGTCGGCCGCCGAGCGCGACGGCGCGGCGCCCGACGACATCACGCTGCGCGACTACAGCCCGCCGAACGTCGAGGCCGGGCGCGTGCTGATCGCGCAGCGCGGCCTCGAGTCGATCGCGCGCTTCGAGCGCGGCGATGCGTTCGACGAGGCGTCGCTCGCGACCCTCGAGCCGCGTCCGACGCTCGCGATCGTGTCGGGCCTCTACGAACTGTTCGGCGAGAACGCGCTGATCGAGCGCTCGCTGCGCGGGCTCGCGCAGGCCGTGCCGCCGGGCGGCTATCTCGTCTATACGGGGCAGCCGTGGCATCCGCAGCTCGAGTTCATCGCCCGTGCGCTGAACAATCACCGCGGCGAAGCGACCTGGGTGATGCGCCGCCGCTCGCAGGCCGAGATGGACGAGCTCGTCGCGCGCGCGGGCTTCCGCAAGCTCGACCAGCGGATCGACGAAATGGGCATCTTCACGGTCAGCCTCGCGCAGCGGGTCGACGCGTCATGAGCGCGCTCGGCGGCGGCGCGAGCGACCTCGCCGAACCGGCCCCGGCGGCCGGCGCCGGCGCGCGCGACGCGTCGTTCGCGCTGCGCTTCGGCTGGCTCGCGGTGATGGGGGCCGTGTTCTTCTCGACCTACGGCTTCGCGAACTGGCTCGCCGCGCGCCGCGCGGCGGTGCCCACCTTCGCGTTCGGCTGGGAGCACGCGATCCCGTTCGTGCCGTGGACGATCGTGCCGTACTGGTCGATCGACCTGCTGTATGCGCTGTCGTTCTTTTTCTGGACGCGCCGCGCCGACCTGCTCGATCACGTGAAGCGGCTGTTGACCGTGCAGCTGATCTCGGTCGCGTGCTTCATCGCGTGGCCGCTGCGCTTCGGGTTCGAGCGGCCCGACGCGGGCGGCGTGGCCGGTGCGCTGTTCACGCTGCTGATGGGCTTCGACAAGCCGTTCAACCAGGCGCCGTCGCTGCACATCGGGTTGCTCGTCGTGCTGTGGGCCGTGTATGCGAAGCACCTGCGCGGCACGCTCGCGCGCGGCGTGCTGCACGTGTGGTTCGCGGCGATCGGCGTGTCGGTGCTGACCACCTACCAGCATCACGCGATCGACGTGCCGACCGGCGCGGCCGTCGGCTGTCTCGCGCTGTTCCTGTTTCCATTGCGCGATGCCGCGGGCCGGCTGCCGGGCGCCGATGCGTCGCCGGGCGCGGCCGGCCGTGCGCTCGCGCGCCGCTATGCGCTCGGCGCGGCGGCGCTCGCGCTCGTGGCGCTCGGGTG